>JAICZO010000001.1 GCA_029057255.1 Muribaculaceae bacterium
CTCGCCGGGCAATGCGATGCGCGAAATTGAAGAGAGAGAAGGAGTGCGTACCGTTGCAGTGCCGATGGAGCGCCATATATCACCGTTCAAGGACCTTAAGAGCCTTTGGGGATTGATTAAGGTGTTCAGACGAGAGAAGCCCGCAATGGTTCACTCCATCACCCCCAAGGCCGGACTGCTCTCGATGATGGCTGCATGGTTCTGCCGCGTGCCCGTACGCGTCCACACCTTCACCGGCCTTGTCTTCCCGACTGCTACCGGTCTGACACAGAAGATACTTATCCTGACCGACCGCATCACCTGCGCCTGCGCCACACACGTCGTGCCCGAGGGAGAGGGCGTCCGCAGCGACCTTATAAATTACCGGATAACGAAGAAACCGCTCAGGGTTCTCGGTCATGGCAATATCCGTGGTATCGACCTTGAACGCTATAATCCTGAACTGCCCGAAGTTAAGGCCGAGGCTTCAAGAATCCGCAAGGACGGTGTCTTCACCTTCGTCTTCATCGGGCGTCTTGTCGGAGATAAAGGTATCAATGAGCTTGTCGCAGCCTTCGCACGACTGAACAAAGAGTGTCCGTCAACGCGTCTGATACTCGTCGGACCGCAGGAGAGCAATCTCGATCCTTTGCAGCCTGAAACGCTTGCCGAGATTGAGGCAAACAAGAGTATTGAGGCGGTGGGCAGTCAGTCGGATGTCCGTCCGTGGCTTGTTGCTTCCGACGCATTCGTTTTCCCGAGCTACCGCGAGGGCTTCCCCAATGTTGTGATTGAGGCCGGTGCAATGGGCTTGCCCTCTATTGTGACCGATATCAACGGTTCGCGCGAAATCATCATCGAAGGCGAGAACGGAACCATAATACCGTCCAAGAGTGAGGCTGCTCTTTACGACGCCATGTACCGCTTTGTCACACAAGCTGACGAAATCGGCAAAATGGCATCTTCGGCACGCGAGCTTATCGCCTCCCGCTACGAGCAGGGCTACGTGCGACGCTGTCTTAAAGAATATTACAGAGAGATATTGCAGAAATGAAACCGTACAAGTCTTTTTTCAAACGAGCGATAGACATCTTCGCTTCCGGCAGTGCGTTGCTCGTCCTTTCTGTACCCCTTGCGGCTGTCACGGCGTGGCTGCACTTCGCAAACAAAGGGGCCGGTGCTTTCTTCTTTCAGGATCGTCCCGGCAAGGATGGCAAGATATTCAAGGTCGTAAAGTTCAAGACGATGACCGACGAGCGTGGCGATGACGGGCAACTGCTCCCGGATGAAGACCGTCTTACTCGAGTCGGCAAGTTTGTCCGCTCGACATCTATTGACGAATTGCCTCAGTTGTGGAACGTATTCAAGGGCGATATGTCGCTTATCGGCCCGCGCCCGCTCCTTGTTCAGTATCTGCCTCTCTATTCGCCGGAACAGGCCCGTCGCCATGAAGTCCGCCCCGGCATTACAGGCTGGGCACAATGTCATGGGCGAAACGCTATATCATGGCAGAAAAAATTTGAGCTTGATGTCTGGTATGTCGATAACATCTCGTTCGTCACAGACTGCAAGGTAATACTGACAACCATCCGCAAGGTCGTGAAACGTGACGGAATCTCAAGTGCGACCTCCGCGACAATGGAGTTTTTCAATGGCAACAATTAACCTCTTCGGAGCGAGCGGCCACGCTAAAGTAATAAAAGACATCGTCGAGGCCCAGGGCGACAGTGTAGGCATGCTTTTTGATGACGCACCGCATTGCGACAGCCTTCAGGGAGCACCCGTCTTCAAAGCTTCGGAAACAGAAGTTTCCGGGCCTCTGATCATAAGCATTGGCTCCAACAGGGCCCGTAAGCTTATATCAGAGCGTTATCGTCATCAATACGCGACAGCTCTCCATCCGCGGGCAATCATATCCCCTTCAGCTCAGACGGGCTGCGGGACAGTCGTGATGCAAGGCGCTGTCATACAGTCCGACGCCCGTATAGGTCGGCATTGCATCATCAATACGGCAGCTTCGGTCGACCACGAATGTATCATAGATGACTATGTGCATATATCGCCGCATGCTACCCTTTGCGGCAATGTGCATGTCGGAGAGGGCACGTGGATTGGCGCCGGAGCGACAGTCGTGCCCGGCATAAAGATCGGGCGATGGTGTACAATCGGAGCCGGCTCAGTTGTAATCAACGATATTCCCGACAATGTGACAGTTGTCGGCAACCCCTGTAAAAGGATAATAAAAGAATAATATAGTATGGAACGTATACTTCTCTGCCTTGCGCATATGAGCGGCAAGGAGATGGATTTCATCAAGGAGGCATTTGACCAGAACTGGGTTGTGCCTCTCGGCCCCAATGTCAACGGCTTCGAGAAAGATCTCGAGGACTTTGTCAATCGTCGCGATGACGGCGAACCTCTGCACAAGCGTGTTGTGGCTCTGTCGGCGGGCACTGCGGCGGTGCATCTTGCGCTTGTGGCCTGCGGTGTTGGCCCGGGCGACGAGGTTATCGTGCAGTCGTTCACGTTCTGCGCCTCGTCGCACCCCGTGACATATGTCGGCGCCACTCCGGTCTTCGTTGACTCTGAGCGTGAGTCGTGGAATATGGACCCCGACCTGCTCGAGGAGGCTATCCGCGACCGTATCGCCAAGACGGGACGCGCGCCCAAGGCTATCATCCCTGTCGCTCTCTACGGCATGCCTTACCGCATCGACCGCATCATGGAGATTGCCGACCGCTACGGCATCCCTGTCATCGAGGACGGCGCCGAGGGCTTCGGCTCGAACTTCGGCGGACAGGCTCTGGGTACTTTCGGCCGCTACGGTGTGCTGTCGTTCAATGGCAACAAGATGATTACGACCTCGGGCGGCGGCGCTCTTGTCTGCCCCGACGCCGAGTCGGCCCGCGAGATTCTGTGGTATGCCACCCAGGCCCGCGAGAGCTATCCCTACTACCAGCATGAGGCCATCGGCTTCAACTACCGCATGTCGAACATCTGCGCGGGCATCGGCCGCGGTCAGATGACTATCGTTGACGAGCATATCGCCCACCACAAGCATGTGCAGGCGCTCTACGAGGAGCTGCTCGCCGGCGTCAGGGGTATCGAGATGCACCGCAATCCCGGTGCGGAGTATGACTCCAACTTCTGGCTGTGCACCGCCACTCTCGACCCCGACATCCGCATCAAGGGTCAGGAGAATGCCTACAAGGCTGTCATCACGGGTGCTGTCGGCGGCGCTGCGGGCGTGACGCATGCCACCTCGACAGCCGTCACCGACTGCCAGCCCAACGATAACGTTGAGGCTCTCCGCATGGCACTCGACGCCGCGGGCATCGAGTCGCGTCCGTTGTGGAAGCCGATGCACCGTCAGCCTGTCTACCGCAACAATCCGGCTTATGTCAACGGTGTGAGCGAGTCGCTCTTCAAGGTCGGCATCTGCCTGCCTTCGGGTCCGTGGGTGACCGACGAGCATGTCCGCTACATCGTCGAGCAGATCAAGGCGGCGATAGT
>JAICZO010000010.1 GCA_029057255.1 Muribaculaceae bacterium
CATTCGTAGCTTACAATCGACTTGTAGCTCACCTTCCACTCGTCGTTGACACCGGGCGAGGCGTCGGGCGAGAAGGCATTGGGGATGCTGAGCTTCGACTCGCCGATAAAAATCTCGAAAGTCTGACTGACGTACTCGCACGTTCCCTCGGCATTGTTGGCTACAAAACGGACGTAGGTAGTGCCGTTCTCGCGGAAGGTATAGTCGAGCACCAAATCGCTGAAAGTGTTGTCGGGAATCTCGAACTCGGGCGTGCGCGAAATCTGCCACTCGGTGAAGATGGCGGCATCCGACACCGCGGCCTCGAAGCTTATGTCGCACGGCGCCGAGCCGCCGAGGCCGTCGAGGCTGCCGTCCTTCTGCTCGTTGTCGACATCGCGCTGCGCCTGCGTGGCACGAGCGTGGGCGTCGACGGCGATGGTCTTCATCACGGGCGACTCTATGCTCTCCGCCCTGCCCCACGCCCGCAGGAAGCGGTCGCCGGAGAGACGGAACGATGTGTCGCACAGCGGCGCCGTGACATGCACTGTCGTGCCTATCGAGGCAAGCGGCTCGACGGCCGTGCCCTGGGTATATGAATAGGAGTTTTCGTCAAACACAAGCGTCGAATACTCCAATTCGAGCTCTCGCGAGAGCACCATGCGGCGCCCGTTTATCGTGTAGTAAGGTATCTCGCCGGCGCTGCCCGTAAAGTCAAGAGCCGCACGGCCGCACTGCTGCTCTGCCGAGGGCGTCAGCGTGCCCGGTTCAAACTCGTAAGCCGAGTAGTCCACCACCCAGAAGCATGTGCGGCGTCCGCCCTGCTCGACGATATATCCCATGTCGGAAGGCTCGAGGGCAAACCGTGCCGAGCCGCTGCTGCGGTCGACGGCAATCTCCTCGGCATAGGCGCCACCGAGACGGCTGAAACGGTATACGGTCACACCGTCGGCAGGACCGTCGATGACCGCCGTGACACCGGCTACCGACGGGAGTACGAAGATGCCGCCGTCAAGACCGGTTGAAGCGTCAGCCTGTATGGACACCGCAGCCGCCGACGCGCCGTCGAACTGGACAGCTCCGGCAGCCGAACAGACGCCCAGAGCGATGCAAAGTGCTAATGCCTTCATTTACTTGT
>JAICZO010000100.1 GCA_029057255.1 Muribaculaceae bacterium
GACGCCATAGTACGACACCGGGTTGTGGGCCATGATGACGAACGGAGGCACGTTGGAGCTTATGCGTGTGCCGCCCGTGACGCGGACGAAGCGGTCTATGCTGCTGCCATCGTGCATAGTGACGCCCGACGAGAGTATCGTGCCTTCGCCGACGGTGACGTCGCCCGCGATGTTGACACTGTTGCCGACGACACACTTGCCGGCGATCTTGGAGTCGTGTCCGATATGGCTGTCGCCGAAGACGAAGCAGTCGGGGCCGACCTCGGTGCCGCCCTCCTCGTTAATGCCGCGGTTGATGATGACATGCTCGCGGATGACGGTGTTGTCGCCCACGAAGCAGCGGGTGCGTGCGCCTTTCCAGCGGAAGTCCTGCGGGTCGGCACCTACGATAGCGCCCTGATATACTTTGACATTCTTGCCGAGGGTCGTTCCGCGGATGACGGAAGCGTATGGCATAATCTCGCAGCCGTCGCCGAGCTCTGTGTCGGCGTCGATATATGCGAAGGGGTGCACGGTGACATTGCTGCCGAGGCGTGCCGAGGGGTCTACGTGAGCTAAGGGGCTGATCATAGTATTTAGCTTTAGGAAGTTTTCTTAGTGCAAATATAATTGTTTTTTCAATAGGTTGTGACCGGAGTCAGAAAAAAAGCGGCGATTCCGCACCCTTTGACGGGGCAAAGTCGCCGCTTTCGCTATATTTCATTCCGGGAGAGGGGCTGCTGTCAGCGGCCGCCGCCGAGGGCCTGATAGAGGTTGATGACGGCGCGGGCGCGGGCGAGATCAGTGTTAATCTGACTTATCTGCGCGCCGAGCAGACCCTGCTGTGCGGTGAGCACCTCAAGGTAGTTGGTGGTGCCTGTCGAATAGAGCATGAGGTCCTTGGTGTACTCGACCGACTTCTCGAGGTTTGCCACCTGGTCGACGAGGTAACCCGACTTCTCGACGCTCTTCTCGTATACCGTGAGAGCGTCGCTGACTTCTGCTGCGGCGTTCATGAGCGAGTACTCGAAGTTGTTCATGGCCTGCTTCTGCTGGACCTTCGACGCCTTGAGGCGCGCAATGTTCTGTCCGCGCGAGAAGATAGGAGCCACGAGCGAGCCTGCAAGCTGGTAGAACCAGTCGCCGGGATTCTTCACAAACGAGCCGAGCAGGTTGGTGAAGCCACCGTTGGCCATGATGGTGATGCCGGGGTAGAAGGCGGCGCGGGCGCTTGCCGTGGCATAGTATGCTGCGGCGAGGTCCTGCTCGGCGGCACGCACGTCAGGACGGGCTGCAAGCTCTGCCATAGGCACGCCTGCGCGGAGCACTTCGGGCACCTGCAGGTCGACACGGTCGGTCACCTCCCACTCCTGAGGCAGGGTGTTGACCAGGAGCGACATGGTGTTGTTGAGCTGGTCGAGAGTCACCTCAAGGTCGGTAATCGAGGCCATGATGCTGTAGTAGTTGGCCGACGACTGCACGACAGCTGCCTCGGTGACGCCACGTCCGGCAGTCTTGAGGTCCTTCATCGTCTGGACAGTCTCCTTCCACAGGCCTGCTGTCGTGCGCGAGAGCTGGAGCTGGCTGCGCACGGCGGCTATAGAGTAGTAAGTCGTCGCGACGGCAGATATTATCTGGCTGCGCACGGCCTGCGCGTAGGCCTCGCTCTTGTAGAGAGCGGCCTGCGCGCCGCGCTTGCTGTTGAGAATCTTGCCGAAGATGTCAATCTCCCAGCTGAGCTGCGCCGGCAGAGAGTATGTCCACGACAGGTCGCTGCCTGCATAGGACGCTCCCGCGCCGTTGGGGCCGAGCGCGAGCGAGGGGAGGTAGCTCAGTCGCGCGCCCTGGAGATTGGCCTGCGCCACTTCGACGTTGAGCTGAGCGTTGCGGAGGTTGGTGTTGTTCTGCAGCGCCATCTCAATCAGCGTCACGAGCTGAGGGTCGGTGAAGACGTCCTCCCACAGCAGGTTGCCGAAGGCCGCCGAGTCGACGGGCATCTCGCGCGCCTCGGCATAAGCCTTTGTGAGGGCGGTCGATGTCGGTGTCTCATATTTCTTATATATGCCGCAGCTGCTGACGGTAGCTATCGCTAAAACGGCTATACCCGTACGGGCTATTGTAGTGAATTTCATTGCTTGCTTGTTGGTGGTTATCACTTGGCATACTGCTCGATTTCATTCTCGATTGTGCCGCCCTTCTCGGTATCCTGCCACTTGATGGGCTTGATCTTCTCCTGGATGATCTGGAACACCACGAAGAGCGCGGGCACCACGAATATCTGGCATATCATGCCGATAAGCATGCCGCCTACCGAACCGGCACCGAGAGCGCGGTTACCGTTGGCGCCGACACCCGTCGAGAACATCATGGGCAGAAGGCCGATGACCATTGCCAGCGATGTCATGAGGATAGGACGCAGACGTGCGCCTGCACCGGCGATGGCGGCGTTGAAGATGCTCATGCCTGTCTGTCGGCGCTCGAGGGCGAACTCGACGATAAGGATGGCGTTCTTGGCAAGAAGACCGATAAGCATAATCAGCGCAATCTGCAGGTAGATATTATTGGAGATATCGAAGATGCGTGCGAAGATGAACGCGCCCGCAAGACCGAAGGGCACCGAAAGGATGACGGCGAAGGGCAGCATGTAGCTCTCGTACTGTGCCGACAGAAGCAGGTAGACGAAGAGCAGACAGAGCGCGAAAATCGTGGCGGTGGCGTTGCCGCTGGCGCTGCCGGCCTCCTCACGGGTCATACCGGCGTACTCGTAGCCGTAGCCCTCGGGGAGGGTCTGGGCGGCCACGCGCTCGATGGCGGCGATGGCGTCGCCCGACGAGTAACCGTCCTTAGGCGTACCTGTCACCGAAATCGACGTAAACATGTTGAATCGGTTCATAAGGTCGGGGCCGTAGACGCGGGTGAGCTTGATGAAGTTGGAGATGGGCGCCATCTCCGAGCCGTTGCGCACCTTGACGTTGTTGAGGGTCTCGGGGTTGATACGCGACTCGGGCGAAGCCTGCATCATGACACGGTAGATTTTGCCGAAACGGTTGAAGTTCGACACGTACATACCGCCGTAGTAGCCCTGCAGGGTCGTGAGCAGGTCGCGGGGGCTGATGCCCGCCTGCTTGGCCTTGGCAGCGTCGATGTCAATCATGTACTGCGGGAAGGCAGGGTTGAAGGTGGTGTATGCGGCCTGAATCTCGGGCTGCTGGTTGAGCTGCGCAAGGAAGCCCTGCACCACACCGAAGAACTTGTTGATGTCGCCGCCGGTGCGGTCCTGCATCTTCATCTCGAAACCGTTGGTGGTCGAGTAACCCGAAATCATAGGCGGAGCAAAAATCATCACGCGGCCGTCGCGGATAGTATCAGCCGCCATATCATTGAGCCGGTTGATGATGGCCTGGGCGCTCTCGTCCTTGCCACGCTCGCTCCAGTCCTTGAGCTTGATGATGAACGCGCCGTATGTCGGGCCTTGACCGGCGATGAAGCTATAGCCGTTGATGGCCTCGGCAACCTTGATGGCGGGGATGCTCGAGCACATATCCTGCACCTGGTCCATGACTTCGGCCGTGCGCTCCTGCGACGAACCGGCGGGCATGTCGACCATTGCGAAAATCACACCTGTATCCTCGTTAGGCACAAGGGCGCTCGGTGTTGTGGCCATGAGGCCTACAAGCACGGCTATCGAAACGAGAACCGATGCGAATGCCGTAATCTTGTGGCGTGCAAACCATGTCGCACCTTTCTTATAGCTTGCCAGCAGCTTGCCGAAGTTCTTCTCGAACGACTTGTGGAAGCGCTTGCCGAAGAGGCCGAGCACCGACACGATGGCTACCGCCCATGCGATGCAGCTGAGCAGGACGTTGTGGAAGCTGTACCAGCCGAGAACCATGAAGGTGATGGTGGCGATGAGGAGTATGAAGGTTATGAGGGGGTGGATGTCAAGGGCAAAGCTGCGCTTGTAGCGCTTGGCCACGACTTCGCCGGCGGCCTTGTAGGCGTCGCCTACACGCTTGCCGAGCTTGTCGGTGGTGCCGTCGGCGTTCTTGTGCGGCTTAAGGAAGATGGCACAGAGCGCGGGCGACAGCGTCAGAGCGTTGACAGCCGAGAAGAAGATGGCGATGGCCATTGTCAGACCGAACTGGCGGTAGAACACACCGGCGGTACCGGGCATGAACGACACGGGGATGAACACGAGCATCATGACCAGAGTAATCGACACGAGTGCGCCGGCAATCTCGTCCATAGCGTCGATCGAAGCGCGGCGTGCCGACTGGTAGCCGGCGTCGAGCTTGGCGTGCACGGCCTCGACAACCACAATGGCGTCGTCGACCACAATCGCAATAGCCAGCACAAGAGCCGACAGGGTGATGAGGTTGACAGAGAAGCCGATGAGGTTCATCACGAAGAACGTACCGATAAGAGCCACAGGGATGGCGATGGCGGGGATGAGGGTCGAGCGCATGTCCTGAAGGAAGACATACACCACGAAGAACACGAGTATGAACGCCTCGATGAGGGTGTGAATCACATTGTTAATCGAGGCATAGAGGAAGTCGTTGTTGTTCATCGGGGTCTCGATGACACAGCCCTGGGGGATAGAAGGCTCGAGCTTCTTGAGCAGCGCGAGACAGTCGTTGATAATCTTTGTAGCGTTGGAGCCGGGAGTCTGGAAGACGATAGCCATAGAGCAGAGGTCACCGTTGCTTAGGTTGGAGAAGCCGTAGGTCACACGACCCAGCTCGATGTCGGCCACATCCTTGAGGTAGAGCACTTCGCCGTTGGAGCCTGTGCGCACCACGATGTCGCCGAACTCCTCAGGCTTGGTGAGGCGGCCGCGGTAGCGCATGATGTACTGGAACGACTGGTCGCCCTGCTCGCCGAAGGCACCGGGCGCCGCCTCGACGTTCTGCTCGGCGAGAGCTGCCGAGATGTCGGTAGGCATCAGGTGGTACTGGGCCATCACCTCGGGCTTGAGCCATATACGCATCGAGTAGTCGGCACCGAACGACATGACGTCGCCCACGCCCTCGACACGCTGGAGCTCGGGGATGATGTTGATCTTCATGTAGTTGTCCAGGAACTCGGGCGAGTACAGGTTGGCGGTGTCTACCATAGCCACCGACAGCAGCATCGAAGTCTGACGCTTGCGGGTCTGTACGCCGACCTGGTTTACTTCAGAGGGGAGGAGGTTGGCGGCTGCCGACACACGGTTCTGCACGTCGACGGCGGCCATGTTGGGGTCGAAGCCCTGCTCGAAGTACACATTGATGGTAGCCGAGCCTGTGTTTGTGGCGGTCGACTCCATATATGTCATGCCTTCGGCACCGTTGATCGACTCCTCGAGGGGGGCAATCACCGAGTTGAGCACGGCGGCAGCGTTGGCGCCGTTATAGGTTGTCGACACCGAGATTGTAGGAGGCGCGATGTCGGGGTACTGGGTCACCGGCAGCGAAGTGAGGCCGATGATACCGAGCAGGACGATAAAAATCGAGATTACCGTCGACAGCACCGGGCGGTTAATAAACGTATCTAATTTCATTGCTGAATAATCAATGTTCTACATTATACTAATAAGCGCTGTCTCAGCGTGTGGCGGCTGCGTCCTGTGCGGCTGCGTCCTTGGGAGTGATACGCATGCCTGCGCGGACTGTTGTGCCGACACCTTCGACCACGACACGGTCGCCGGCCTTCAGACCCGAGGTGACAACGAAGTTCTTGCCGTCGTCATAGGGCTGCACGGTGATGGGAGTCGATACGGCCTGATTGTTGTCGTCGAGAGTGAAGACGTAGCGGAGGTCCTGCACTTCGTATGTAGCGCGCTGGGGCACGAGGATGACATTCTCGCTGGCGCGGGGAATGATGACCTGACCGGTGTTGCCGCTGCGGAGCATCTGCGAGGGATTGTCGAAGAGGGCGCGGGCCGATGCAGCGCCGGTGCTGTTGTCAATCACACCCGACACTGTAGCCACGTGGCCCTTGACGGGGTAGCGAGTGCCGTTGGCAAGCTCAAGCTCCACTTCGGGGAGAGCCTTGATGCCGGCGTCGACACTCGAGGTGCCGCCCTGTGTGAGGTCGAGGAGGTCCTTCTCGGTGAGTGAGAAGTATGCATATACCTGAGAGTTGTCGCTGAGGGTGGTGAGAGGCTGCACCGACGAGGGCGACGCGAGCGAGCCTTCGCGGTTGGGGATGACACCGACAACGCCGTCGCTCGGAGCTGTCACTGTGGTGTATGCCAGATTCTTGCGTGCGTTCACGAGAGCAGCGGCAGCCTGAGCCTCGGCGGCGCGGGCCTGGGCAAGCTGGTTGGCAGCCATCTGCCACTCAGTCTCGCTGATGATGTTCTTGTCAAGAAGCATGCGCTTGTTCTGCTCGGTAATCTGAGCGGTCGAGACAGCGCTGCGGGCTGAGTTGAGGTTGGCCTGAGCCTGGTCAACGGCAGCCTGGAACTGCACCTGGTCGATGGTGAAGAGCGCCTGACCTTTGTGCACACGCTGGCCTTCGTCGACATGTACCTTTGTGATGAAACCCGACACCTGCGGACGGATGTCGATGTCGGTCTTGCCTTTTACTGTCGCAGGATAGGAGCTTTCGAAGACTGCCGAGCCGGGTTCGACAGTGATGACTGCGACTTTGGTATCGGACACTTTGTCCGGTTCCTGCTGCTTGCTGCACGAGCCGAAAAGCCCTCCGATGAGGACGGCTGCGATGCTCGAGAGTGTTAACGCTTTTCTTTTCATATATTTGTTCTACTGTATGTTGTCGATACGTGGTGAAATAAAGACCTGAAGTCTCGGATATATGTTATACAACATAAAATCCGTTGCAAAATTACTAAATTTTCGACAACAAAATTTTGGTCTAAAAGCCATAAAATTGGCATTTTTCACTTCTCTGCGGTTAAATAATGTAAACGATTGGCTGTTTTGGACAGAGCCTTCGGCAAGAAAGGACACAAAAAAAGCCACCCGCTGCAGGAGTGCGTTTCCTTGCAGCGGGCGGCGTGGAAAGTCGTTTATTCGGAGCATCCGGGATAGTCCATGCCCATATAGTGTTCGCGGGGATGGTCGCAGGCGGGACACTCTACGGGAGGCTCCTTGCCTGTATATTCATAGCCGCACACGAGGCACTTCCAGACAATCTCGTGGTCGCGTTTCCATACGGTGCCGTCATTTACCTGACGCAGATAGTGGAGGAAACGGTTGCGGTGACTCATCTCTATTTCGGCGATTGAGCTGAAGTGCTCTGCTATCTCGTCGAAGCCTTCTTCCTTGGCGGTCGCGGCAAACTGTGTGTACATCTCGTAGCCTTCGGTCTGCTCCTCGTCGGCGGCAGCCTCGAGGTTCTGAGCCGTTGTGCCGATAACGCCGGCGTCGACGTTGAGAGTGATGGGTAAGTTGCCCCCCTTGAGCAACTTGAAGTATACCTTGGCGTGGCGCAACTCGTTGGCGGCAGTCTCGGTAAAGACCTCGGCGATAGGGAAATATTTCTCTTTCTCTGCCTGTGTCGCATAGAAAGTGTAGCGGCTGTAGGCAGCTGATTCGGCCATATAGGAAATCAGCAGATTCTTTTCAGTCTGTGTTCCTTTGATACTTTTCTTCTTGGTCATGATGGGAGGTGTTTTTAGTAGGTTTATCGAACGATAGATAAACACCCCGTGACCTGAGAATGTTCACGCGCCGCTGCCGCAAGTCACCGCGCCGTCTCCTGCTCGAGGATGAGGCGGGCCACCGCGGCGGTGTAGTTCGGCTCGATTCGGATGTCGGCGGCGGC
>JAICZO010000101.1 GCA_029057255.1 Muribaculaceae bacterium
ATGATGTCGCCGGCGATGCACGAGAGCTTGTGCTCGGGAATGAACAGAGGCTTGGGCTCGCCCTCGAGGTCGGTGAAGTCGGGAGTGGCGTAGGCGTAGTAGATGATGTCGGGGCCGTCGCCGTGCTGCATCGACCAGTAGACGAGATACTTGCCAGCTTCCTTGTCGAAGATTACCTGGGGCGCCCATACTCGCTTGAGGTCCTCATGTCCCTGATAGCGCTCCTGGATGTTGATTACAGACGATGACCAGTCGACGAGGTTGTCGGACTTGAGGAGCACCATTGCGCGGTTGGAGTCCCAGCCTTTTGACGAAGTCATGTCGGTGAGCACCATGTAGAAAGTGCTGTCGCCTTCGCAGCGGAGGATGAAGGGGTCGCGCACGCCGCCTGTCGAGCTTATCTGCTTAGAGTCCAGGACAGGACGGTTGCCGTTGAGGGCGTGGAAGTCAAGCGAGTCACCGCTGAGAGCGTAGCATACCTGCTCTTCTTCGACATCGTTGCCGGTGAAGTATGCGAAGAGATAGCCTTCATAAGGTTCGCCGGCCGTAGCTTCGGCCGCTTTTTCGGACTTTCCTGAGCAGCCGGCTGTCAGCATTACTGTCAGAGGGAGCGTAAGGGTCAGTAAACGTTTCATTTTTTTACGATTAGATATGGTTTATTCAAGAGTTATTTCAGCTGACTTGAGCAGAGGCGACGTGAATGTCACCTTTGCGGGGCTCTTGGAGCCATTGCGGGCGATGTATGCCAGCAGACGGCCGTGGTAGGCGCGGTGCCGGTTGTCGGTGTAGTCGCTCATGTCGGAGTTGTTGCTGCCTTCGAGACCGAGCAGACGTGCGGGTGCCTCGGTGCGGCAGGTGATTTCGTTGTCGCCTGCCTTGACGATGTTGCCTTCTTCGTCGACAATCTCGACCACGACATGGCATACATCGGCCTTGGGGTTCTCGCAGCTTACGCGCAGTGCGTAGGGTCGGCCTGACGTGGCGATGGTGTATTCGGAGAGCGCGTTGCCGTCTTTGTCGCAGCCCTCGGCGGTGAGCTTGCCGGGCGCGAAGGGGATGTCCCAGTAGATAATGCCCGTGGCGGAGTCGTAGGGCTTCATGGCTCCCGCCTCCTTGCCGTCGAGGAGCAGACGTGCCTGCGGGGCGTTGGTGTAGCATACCACGCGGACGAGCTGCCCCGGCTCATAGTTCCACGAGTCCCAGGCATCCACCGACAGCCGTTTGTGGCCGGAGCGTGCTTCACGCTCGGGGTTGATGGGGTAGGTGCCTATGTATGTGACGGGGCGGTCGGCCCAGAGCGATGCCCTGAAGTGTCCGCGGGGCTTGACGAAGCTGCCGAAGTCGAGCAGGCCTGTGTAGAAACCGCGCGAGGGCCATGCTCCCGACTCGCCGAGATAGTCGGTGCCCGTCCATATGAACTGGCCGAAGATGAAGTCTTTGTCGCGCACGGCATACCATGCGTCGATGTCGGGGCGGTTCTCGCTGCCGTAGATTATGCGGTCGGGGTACTTCGCGTGGTCGCTGTCGTAGCGGTCTTCGGTGTAGTTGTAGCCGACGATGTCGACAGCCTCGGGATACTCGGTCTCGTTCGACATGACGACGCCTGCGAGGGCGCCGGTCGTCGGGCGCGAGTCGTCGACGGCCTTGACGCAGGCTGCGAGGCGCTTCGCTATCTTGCCTATGCGCATGGCGTCGGGCGCGTCAGGGTTGTACCCGCCGAACATAGGCTGGCTGATTTCGGCGCCGTCGAGGATGGGATGCGAGTAGGGGTCGTTGGGGTAGTCGACTTCGTTGCCGATGCTCCAGAGGAAAATCGACGGGTGGTTGCGGTCGCGGCGTACCATGTCGGTGACATCGCGCTCAATCCATTCCTCGAAGAAGTCGTAGGTGCCGTCGAGGCCCGGCTCGCCCTTGTTCCAGCCCTTTATCCACTTGCGCTTGGGGAACTCCCACTCGTCCGAAGCCTCGTCCATGACCAGCAGGCCGAGACGGTCGCACAGGTCATAGACCGCCGGAGCCTGCGGGTTGTGGCTCATGCGGATGGCGTTGACGCCTATTGCCTTGAGGTTGCGCAGGCGTCGCTCCCATACCTCTGCGGGCACGGCGGCTCCGAGGACGCCGGCGTCATGGTGCAGGCATACGCCCTTGACCTTCATGTTGCGGCCGTTGAGGGCAAAACCTCGGTCGGGGTCGAAGGCGAGGGTGCGGATGCCGGCCGTCGTCGTGCCCGAGTCGAAGACTGTACCGCTCTGCGACAGCTTGGCGCGTATAGTGTAGAGGTAGGGCGAGTCGAGGTCCCACATGTGGGGGTTGCGGATGTCGACGTCGAGCACGTTCTTCTCGCCGGGATTCCTGCGGGTTGCTTTGGCCACCGTGCGGCCGTCGGCGTCGCTGACAGTGACGGTCAGCGTCATGCCTTTGACGGGATTGTCGATGGCGACATCGACAGCGAGCCTGGCCTTGCGGGCGGTGACCGATGTGGCCTTGTATCCGAGGCCCCACTGTGCTATGTGAGTCTCGGGAGCCGACACCATGTATACGTCGCGGTAGATGCCCGAGCCGGTGTACCAGCGCGAGTCGGCATAGCGGCTGTGGTCGACCTTGACGGCGAGCACGTTGTCGCCGGCGGTCAGATACGGTGTCATGTCATACATGAACGAGGCGTAGCCGTTGGGTCGTGAGCCGAGCTTGTGGCCGTTCAGGTAGACGTCGCTGCGGTTGTAGACGCCTTCGAAGTAGATGTAGTGGCGGGCGGCGCTGTCGCTGACGGTGAAGTGCTTGCGGTACCAGCCTATGCCGCCGGGGAGATAGCCCGTGCAGCTTGCCAGCGAGGGCGACAGCGGCTCTTTGACCGACCAGTCGTGCGGGACATCGAGCTTCTGCCACCCCGAGTCGTCATATGACTTGGCGAGGGCTGTGCTGTCGGCCTCGAGGGTGAAGAGCCATCCGTCGTTGAAGAGCCCGGCCTTGCCGAATGATACTTGTGCGCGGGCCGAAAGAGAGCAGAGCAGCAGCGCGAGAATTAGTGTTGTATGTTTCATGGCGGATATGATAACAGTCGCTCCGGGACTGTGCCCCGGTGGCGACTGTTGTAGGTTATTGATGTTTAAAAGACAGACTGTCAGAAGTTGTAGACGACTGTCGTGACGCTGAGCGGGTCAATGAATACTTTGTCTTTAGTGTTGAACTGAACCTTCTGCAGGTCTTTGGTGGCGGATGTGGTGTAGGTGTATACCGACTTGAGCTCCTTGCCGTCGGCGAAGGTGTTGTCAAGCTCTACGCCTTTGGTCTTGTCGGTGTTGGTGTATACGACTACTATCTGAGAGCCGTCGGGCTTGGCCCATGCGCTGCCGAAGAACTCCTTGGTGTCTTTGTGCGCGAGGTCGACGCGTATGTATCCGGGGCGGACAAAGAGGCTGTAGTTGCCGAGTACCCAGAGGTTGTGTGTGGCGCGTATGCTGCCTTCCTGGGTGAAGTCGTCGCTGTAGTTGCCGCCGGCGGGAGTTGTCTGTATAAGCTCGAAGCGGTTCTTCTGGCTGTAACGCTCAACCGACATCGAGGTCCAGTAGCTCCACGACGAGCATCCTGCTACGACAAGGTCGTTGTGGATGACGCGCGACATATACTGTGCGATGTCGAACTCGGTCACGTCGTCGTAGCTGCCGCCCAGCTCCGACGGTTCCTTGTCGAGCATCGACCACTCGGTCTGCCATACGCGGAGGCCGAGGGGCTCGACAGCCTTGGCTACCTTGGCGCGCTCGTTGCGCATGGCCGTCCAGTTGTCGAACGACCAGTAGCTGTGTCCGGCCACCACCTTGTCCATGTGTGCCAGGTCGCCCACATAGTTTGCCGACGAGGGGTCGAAGAAAGCTTTTATCTGACCGCCGCGGTCGGAGGAGTTGCCGCTGTGGAGCTGATCCCATGCTGTAGCCTCGGGGATGAGGATGCGGGTGTTGCATTTCTGGTCCTCGAGAGCCTTGTCAAGCTCCTTGGCGAGGGTAGCGATCTGAGCGTTTTTCCAGCCGGAGCCTTCCTGCGAAGTGCCGTTCCAGTTGAACTGCGGCTCGTTGACGGGCGAGATGTGAGTCACCTTGTAGCCCTCGTCGGTGAAGTGCTTTGCAACTGTTGCGAGATATGTCGCGAAGTCGTCGTAGCAGTCATCCTTGAGGTTGGCGTTGCTGCCGGAGTCAGAGTATCCCTTGCCGTTCTTTGTGAACTGCACCAGAGGCGAGTTGCTGAAGAAGACGAAGCTCTCGCAGCCGTTGCGGAGCGCCTGCTGCATGAAGTACTGCTGGCCTTCGCATTTGTTCCAGTCGTATTTGCCGTCGACGAGATATGCCTCGGCGCGGTTGTTTGCGTCGATGCCGCTTGCCTCGCCCTGCTCGGCAGTGCCGGCACCGAGATTCACGCGCCACATCGACAGGCCGATGCCTTTGGGCTGGTCGCCCACGACGTCGCTGCTGAAGAGCCAAGTGGCAATCTGAAGGCGGTTCTGTGTCCAGTATTTGCCAATCTGATTGGGGAGCCAGCAGTCCGAAGCCGCGAAGCCCTCCATAGTCTGATATGTCTTGGCGGGGTCGACGGTGACTTTCTCGCTGACGAGTCCGAACGAGGGCGTGGGCGAGACGATGTCGTCGCCGCCTTCTTCGGGCTTCTCGGGTTCTTCAGGTTGCTCTTCGCCGCCCACAGGCACCTTGGTCGACGTCCCTGTAGGCTCGTCGTTGCATGCACAGAGAGCCAGTGCGGCAAAGACAGGTATGAGATATTTTACTATTTTCATGGGTCTGATAATGATTAGAGAGAGTTATAACAGGTAAGAATTACTACAAATATACGAATAAATCGCGGAATTATGAAATAAACGGCCCATCATTATAATCTATTGACAGTAAAAAACAGAATTTTTACTGTCTTTTACTGTCAATAGGATATGTCTGCGGTCAGATTACCATCCTTCGTTCTGAATGATGGCGCCGTTGGAGTGCTGCACTTCGTAGCTGGGCACCGGCCAGAGGAGGTCGCGGGGCTCGACGAAGCGTGTGCCCTTGCTGGAGGGCTCGCCCTGGTTCCAGTTCTCGTACATGTCGGCGTCGGGGCCGAGGTTGTACTTCACGAACGAGCCGGAGGGGCCGAAGAGGTTGGCCATGACGCTCTTGCCGTTTTCTTTCCAGCGGCGGATGTCATAGAGGCGGTTCTGCTCGAAAGCGAGTTCGAGACGGCGCTCGAGGCGGATGGCCTGGCGGAGTTCGTCGCCCGAAGCGGTCACGTCGGGGAGGTGTACGCGCTTGCGCACTTCGTTGAGAGCCCAGCGAGCCTCGTTGTCATCGTTAGTCTCGTTGCAGGCCTCGGCGTACATGAGGAGCACGTCGGCGTAGCGGAGGATGCGGTGGTTCAGAGGTATCTTGCAGATGTTGTATACCTCGGGACGGTCTTCGAGGGGCAGGAAGTACTTGCGGATGATACGAGCCGACTTGTGCTGTGCGGGGTCGATTACGTACGAGCTGTTGTATACGGCGTTAGTCCATCCGAATACGTCCTTGTAGTTGGTGAACTTGGCGTCGTTGATGCCTTTCTCGAAGACGGTGGAGTTGTTCTCGATGAACTTCTCGAACTGGTTCTCGCCTGCGATTTCGGTGCATCCGGTCTTGATGATAGTCCAGCGGAGACGCTCGGTGTCGCCGGCGGCGATGTAGGCGTTCTCAAGGTCGGAGGTGGGCTGTCCCCATGACCAGCCGTCGCCGACACCGTTGCGGCAACCTGTCATGACTGTCAGAGCGCCGCCGAGCTGGTACTGGTCGCCGCCGTAGGTCTGCTGCACCTCGAAGAGCGACTCCTTGCTGTTGTTGTACTTGACCGACCATACCTGGCCGAAGTCGGGCAGAAGCTCGTATTCGGTCGATTTGCGGGTAAGCTGGCTGAGGGTTGCCTTGGCGGCGTCGTATTTGCCGCGGTAGAGCTGTACCTTGCCGAGGAAGCCGAGAGCGGCACCGCGTGTGGCGCGGCCCATGTCGGCGGCGGAGTACTCGCTGCGCTCGGGCAGAATCTTCGACACGGCGTCGAACTCGGCCTCGAGGAAGTCGTATACCTCGTCGAGCGATGCGCGGCCTATGCCTTCGGCATTGGAGAGCGGCTCCTTGATCAGGGGCACGCCGCCGAAGTTGCGGGCGAGGTCAAAGTAGAAGAAAGCACGGAGGAAGCGCGCTTCGGCGAGGCGCTGTTCGCGCAGGGTCTCGTCCATCTTGGCGCCGGGGATGCGTGCGATGGCGGTGTTGCAGGTGTTGATGCCCTGGTAGCGTGCGCCCCAGAAGTTCTGGAGGATGCCGTTGGTGGGAGCCGAGGGCATGAAGTGTGTCACGTCCTGGTATCCGTCGTCCTGGGTCGTGTTGCCGTCCCACATGTCGTCGGTGGTCATGTCGGACATGAGCCAGGCGTTGACAACCTGCCACCAGTCCATTTTGGTGATTTCGAAGTAGCATCCGCCGACGAAGGAGTTCACCTCCTCCTCGGTCTGGAAGTATGTGTCGAGGTTCTCGGTGCCGCGCACGTCCTCGGTGAGGAAGTCATCGCAGGATGTCGCCATCATGGCGGCAGCGAGGGCGCAGCCATATAATAATGTCTTTTTCATGTCAGTCGGGTATTAGAATTTGAAGTCAACGCCGAAGAGGAATGTGCGCGGGGTGGGGTAGTTGCATCGGTCGATGCCGGTAGCGATAGCACCGCCGTCATAGAATGCGCGTTCGGGGTCCATTCCGGTGTACTTTGTTATGGTGAAGGGGTTCTGTGCCGATACATAGAAGCGGAGGTTGTAGTCCTTCATGATGCTCTTGGGGAGAGTGTAGCCCAGGGTGAGCAGCTTGCAGCGGAAGTACGAACCGTCTTCGACGAAGAAGCTTGATACGCGCGAGTAGTTCTGGTTGAGGTCGTTGTAGGACAGACGGGGGAACTCGTTGGATGTGCCTTCGCCGTTCCAGCACTTCTCGAATGTGCCTCGGTATACGTTCTGGCCGCTGGCGCCGGAGTAGCGCTGGCGCTGCAGGTTGAAGATGTCGTTGCCGAAGGTGCCGTAGAAGTTGGCCGTAAGGTCGAATCCCTTGTACCAGAAGCTGAGGTTGAGGCCGAGCATGAGGTCGGCGTAGGGGTTGCCGATGTATGTCTTGTCGTCTTCGTTGAGCTGGCCGTCGTGGTTGCGGTCCACGAAGCGGATGTCACCGGGCTGTGCGTCGGGCTGGATGAGCTTGCCGTGCTCGTCGGTGTGGGCGTAGACTTCAGTCCAGTTCTGGAAGAGTCCGTCGGCCTGGTAGCCGAAGAAGCGCGAGATGAGCTCGCCGTCCTCGTTCTTGATGATGCTTTCGGGCATTCCCGAGCCGTCCCATACGGGGCCGTCGCCGGTGAACTTGATGGCCTTGTTCTGCACGCCGGAGAGCTGCACGCCGACGTCATAGCGGAAGTCGCCGACCTTGTCGTTCCAGTTGACCGAGAGTTCCCAGCCGCGAGCACGCATCTTGCCGATGTTCTGGGTGATGGCGCCCATCCACGAGGGCACGCCGAGAATCAGGAGGCTCTGCTTGTCGTAGAGCATGTCGTGCGATGTCTTCTGATAGAGGTCGAGGGTCAGGTTGAGTCGGTTGCCGAGGAACGATGCGTCGATACCGAAGTCGATGTCTTCGACAGTCTCCCACTTGAGGTTGGGGTTGCCCATAGAGCCGAGGTCGGTCGCGGGCTACCGGGTGGGTTTTGCGCCGG
>JAICZO010000102.1 GCA_029057255.1 Muribaculaceae bacterium
CCCGCACATCTACCACACCTACCCCGCCGAAGAAGACCTGTACGCCCTCTTCCGCGCCGGAGGCTCGCTCGAGGCATCGCAGGTGTCGACCGTCGTCGACCTCTCGGCGCCTCTCGGCTTCGACATGGCAGCGCGACAGTCGGTGCGCAAGGCCGCGGCGGCAGGCATCACCGTCGCCGGCAGCGACGACTACCAAGGCTTCTGGCAGATACTCACCGACCTGCTGCGCGAGCGACACGGAGCCACCCCAGTCCACACTGTCGACGAGATACAGCACCTGCACAGCCGCTGCCCCGACAATATCCGACTATACACCGCCACCCGCGAAGGCCGCACCATAGCCGGCGTAGTCATGTACAACACCGCGACAGCCGCCCACAGCCAGTACACCGCCACCACGGCCGAAGGCCGCGACATGCGCGCCCTGCCGCTGCTCTACAGCCACATAATGGAGCAGACACTCGCACAGGGCATACGGTGGATGGACTTCGGCACATCGTGCGAAGACGCCGGACGCATCCTCAACACCGGCCTCGTACGGCAGAAATGCGGCTTCGGAGGCCGTGCAGTCGTATACAACGCCTACAGCGTGCCGCTCACTTAACTCTTCACATCACCAACCAACGAACCGACATATGCGTATCGACATAATAACCGTACTGCCGGAGATGCTCGAGTCTCCGCTCAACTGCTCGATAATCAAGCGCGCCCGCGACAAAGGTCTCGCTACAATCGAAGTGCACAACCTGCGCGACTACACCACAAGCCGCTACCGCAAGGTCGACGACTACCCCTTCGGTGGCGACGCAGGCATGGTGATACAGGTCGAACCGGTCGACCGCTGCATAGCCGCTCTCAAGGAGCAGCGCCACTACGATGAAGTGATATTCACCGCTCCCGACGGCGAAGTATTCAACCAGCGCATGGCCAACTCTATGTCGCTGCTCGACAACATCATAATCCTCTGCGGGCACTACAAAGGCATAGACTACCGCATCCGCGAGCATCTGATAACCAAAGAAATATCTATCGGCGACTATGTGCTGACCGGAGGCGAGATGCCCGCAGCCATCATCACCGACGCCATCGTGCGACTGCTCCCCGGCGCCATAGGCGACGAGCAGAGCGCCCTCACCGACTCATTCCAGGAC
>JAICZO010000103.1 GCA_029057255.1 Muribaculaceae bacterium
ACACCCTTGTGAAAGAGTATGAGCGAGTTGGCGTCGTCGGGCGAGTGGTTCCATGTCATGCCCGACTTGGCGGCGAGCATGGTGGCGTCCTTCTCCCACGAGTCGCGCATGGTGGCCCAGCCGAAGTCCTCCCACAGGAAGGATGCGGGCAGGTCGGGAGTGGCGGGCGCCTTCGACAGGTCGGGGGTATAGAGGAATCCCATCGGGAAGTGCAGCGGCATGCCTTCGCGGTGCTGACCCGGCTCGGGCTGGCGTGCATACCACAGTGTGACGGGGTTCTTGACGCCCATGTTGTATGCGAGTATCAGCGAGCTTTCGCCGGTGATGCCCTTGTGGCTGTCGCCGAAGTTGATGTTGTGCAGTTTGCCGGTGCGGGGGTAGCATACCTGGGCGAAGAACTCGGGCAGCTGCTCCATCTGGGGTATGTCGTCGAGCTTGGCGCCGGGGTGCGAGTTGAGCCATGCAAGGCGCAGCAGCAGGGCCTCGGTTATGCCGAAGCTTGCGTAGTTGATGCTCTCGTACATGCCGCCCTTGCGGTCGAAGGTGCGGGGCTTGTGCTGGATGACATCGCCTGCGAAGTCAAACCACTCGGGCAGAGCCTCGACGGCGGCCTGCGCTCCTGCCGCGGCCTCGGGCACTTCGTTGGAGATGGCAAGGGCGAGCAGTCCGCCCATGCCGACGCACGATGTCCACCAGTTGTGGCCCATAGAGTTGAGCGAGTGGATGCGTGTGGCCGGGGTGAGCCAGTCGCCGAGCAGCGGCTCGACGGCGAGGCGGTAGAGGCCGCGTGCTATCTCGGAGCGTTCGGCGGGGGTGAGTATGTCATAGACGGCGTCGTAGGCCACGGCGAGCTGGAAGGCGCGGTGTGCCATCTGCAGCTCGCTGCGCCATGCCGGGCGGCGGGCAAGCATCTCGCGGTCGCCCCACGACTTGACTTTGGCCGTCTTCACGAGCACGTCGCGCACCTTGTCGGCATACTTGCGGTGGCCTGTCAGCAGGTAGGCGAGGGCGGGGTACTCGAGCTTGCGCACGTCGCCTTTTGAGAGCTGCACGTCGGCTTCGGCCATGATTTTGTCGCGAGCCGATGCCATCGCGCTGTCGCGGTCGGCGGCCTTGCGGGCCTGCTCGACGCGGTCGGGCGTGAAGAGCAGCGAGGGGTGCTTGATGGCCGCTGAGGAGGCGAGGATGCCGCAGGCTATGGCGGCGAGGGCTATGACGGTCTTTTTCATTATATATATCGTGTTTTATTTGAAAACTATGTTGTCGACAAACTCGCCCACGAAGATACGCGCCATGTCGGCGGTCTTGTACCACTTGGGTTTGTCGGGCATGTCGTCGTATATTCTATTGCCGTTGATGACGAGATTGTCGAAGGTCACGTTCTCGACCTTGCGCTCGTCGTTGTATCCCTGGATGAGCGATACTTCCGAGCGGTCGCCGTTGTAGACGATGTCCTTGAAGAGGATGTTGCGCACGGCGCCGCCGGGAGCCTTGCAGTACTTCTTATTGACGGCGATGCGGATGTCGAAGAGGCGCCCCAGGCGGAAGTTCTCGACACGTACGCCGTCGAAGACAACGCCGTCGACGATGTTGTTGTCGCCGCAGACAAGCCCGAAGACGCCCTGATAGTCGATCTGCCGCTCCTGGTGGTCGAGGATGTCGATGTTGCTGTAGTGCAGACCGGTGATGGTGTCGGCCGGGGCGTCGGGCCCGAGCTCGGCCGCGCTGCCGTGGAGGCCTATGAAGATGGGGTGTGCCACGTCGGCCCACAGCGTCGAGTTCTTCATCGTTATGTTTCGGCAGCTGCCGTTGAAGCCCTTGCGTGTGGCGTATACGGTGTGACAGTCATCGCTGTTGCGGCAGAAGACGCTGTCGTAGCTCACGTTGCTGCTGGCGAAGACGTTCATGCCGTCACCCCAGCCGTAGTAGCTTATCGACTTGACGTTCGTGATGCTGACCGAGTCGCTGCCGCCGACCGGTACCTGAGTCACTATCGGGCCGTTGACGTCGATGTTGCGCGAGCGCTGTATGTAGATGCCTTCGCCGCGACCCTTGGGGTGTACTTCGCCGCGGCCGTAGAAGCGCACGTCGCTGACGCTGTCGGCCAGCAGCATGCCGTAGACGCGGGCGCCGCCGTCGATGTAGACGGTCTGACCCGACTTGACGCGCAGCAGGCCGTCGGGCAGCTCATGGACGCCCGGGCCGAAGTAGACCAGGCGGCTCCCTTTGCGCCCCGCCTTCTTTATCTCCCTGGCGGAGGGGCGGTGGGTGTCAAGAGGGTTGGCGAAGAGATGGAGGTTGTGGAATATGTCGCCGTCGAACTCCACCGACAGGTTGCGCGGAGTGTCGAGCGTGAAAGTGAGGGTGTCACCGCTCAGTCGCGGTGTGATATTGTAGGAAAGAGGACGGATGCGTGCGTTCTCGGGCGCCTTGTCACCGTTTCGTATCACTCTGACATCCACCTTGCCGTCGAAGTCGAAGTAGGCCATCGAGGCTGTCTCGACATGGTGCTTGGTGAAGCGCACCTCGTCGACCTTGACAGGGTATACGGCCACGGGCTGCCATGCGCCGCCGTCCTGTCGGACGTCGACGGTGTAAGTGCCGAGAGTGGGGACACCTTCGCCGGCGGGATAGGTGACTATGCGTGCCTGTGCGGACGCGATGAGGGCGAGTGCGCCCAGTGATGTGATGAAGCGGTTCATTAGTGCCGTAAAGATAGCAAAAGGAAATGTGATGATGAAAAATTCAGGGCCCGGAACCCTTGCCGGACTTCCGAGCCCTGAATCATGAAGGGAGTTGTATTATTTTTCGCGGTAGTGCATCAGTGTCGAGAAGCCTAACTGGTCGAAGCCGCCCGACGAGCTGCCGTAGTGACCGCCGCCGCCGTCGGGGCAGAAGTGGTCGGCTGCCTCGTTGATGTATGTGGCCTTCACGCCGTGGGTGCGGCAGTAGCCGGCCCAGAGGTCCCAGCAGGGACGTATCTCACCGCGGCCGGCGCCGGAGATGTGGGTCATCTCGTTGCCGCTGTAGGTGTAGGTGGTGAAGGGGAGCGAGCTCTCGGGGTATCGGAAGGAGCCGTCGGAGAGGAGACCCTTGTCGTA
>JAICZO010000104.1 GCA_029057255.1 Muribaculaceae bacterium
CCGCCGGGGATGTTGCGGTTCTCGGCGCCTATGAGGCTGCCTATCTGCTCGACGGTGAGATTGTATGCCTCGAGACGGTTGGGGTCGACATAGACATGAATCTCACGCTTGGGGGCGCCTGAAATAGACACCGAACCCACACCGCTGATGCGTGCCAGCGGGTTTGCCACGGCCTCGTCAAGGATTTTGTAGAGGCCGGACATGCTCTCCGAAGCGTTCACCGACAGCATGATGATAGGAATCATGTCGGTCGAGAACTTGAAAATGATGGGACTCTCGGCGTCGTCGGGGAGCATCGACGCCACCATGTCGAGTTTGTCTCGCACATCGTTTGTGAGGACGTCGATGTCTTCGCCGTACTCGAATTCGAGAGTTATCACAGAGATGTTCTCGCGCGACTTCGACGATATGTGCTTGAGGTTGCTGACCGAGTTGAGCACATTCTCGAGCGGGCGTGTCACATTCTGCTCTATATCCTGGGCACTCGCTCCGGCATAGGTCGTCATCACCATGATGGTGTTGGTCTCGATGTCGGGGTAGAGGTCGATAGGTAGTTGTTTGAGTGAGAACATACCGAGGATGACCACCGCCACAAAGCATAGGGTGGTCATGATGGGACGCTTCACTGCGCTGCCGTATAAACTCATTTATATAACGTTGTTAGGAGATTTGACTGATTGGGTCTTATTTCACTTCGACCTGTACGCCGTCGGCAAGGCGTGTCTGGCCTGTAATGACAACGGTGTCGCCGTCGTTGATGCCTTCAAGCAGCTCGTATGTTGTGTCGAATCGCTGTCCGAGCTTCACTTTATTGTAGCTTACGCGACCGTTCCGGAGCACATACACATATCGGTTGCCGGAGCCTGTCTGCTTGACGACGGCACGGTCGGGGACGACGACGTTGTTCTGCGAGCCGAGGTCGATTGTCACGCGGGCAAACATGCCGGGTTTGATTTTCTCGGAGGCGTTGGGGATGCGCACTTCGGTGGCGAAGGTGCGCGAGGCGGGGTCGACGGTCGGATAGACACGGTATACCTTGCCGGCAAAGTCCTCGCCGGGGAAGGCGTCGAATGTTATTGCCACGGGCATGCCCTCGCGTATGGTCGCCATGTCGTTCTCGCTGATGTTTATCATCACCTTGACCACGGGAGCGAGCTGGCCGACGGTCAGGACGGGCATCTGGCCTGTCATGTCGCCGGGGTCGTAGTTGCGCGCCGTGACAACGCCTGTTATGGGCGAGCGCAGTATGGTGTTCTCCATCATGTTGTCGTATTGCGAGCGTGCGGCGTCAAGCTGGGCCTTAAGCTGGTCGACGCTCTGCTGTGTGCCGGCGCCTATTTCGAGGAGCTGGACTGCACGCTTGTACTCGCGGTCGATCTGCTCGAGGTTGATGCGCAGCTGGTCGCTTGTCGAGGAGTCGAGCGTGACAAGCTCCTGCCCTGCCCTTACTCTGTCGCCCACGTCGACGCGTATCTGCTTGATGCGGTTAGGCGACGCCGGTGCTATGTTGTTGAGATTCTCTGCTTCTACGTTAGCGGTGTAAACCTTTGTCTGGGGCACGTCGATGCGATGTGCCACATCGACGGTGACGATGGGCAGCTCTGCTTCTTTCTCGACTGCCGCTTCATTCTCGGCGCCGCCACACGAAGTCAGTGCCGTCATGGCAGCGAGCGCAAGTATATGATATTTCGTTCTCATTATTATATAAGGTGTGTTTTACTTGTCGGTGTAACTGTCGACAGGAGCTGTGCCCTGGAGCAGTTCGAGCTCGCTGCCTGCGATGAGATAGTTGTAGATGGCCTGATAGTATGCCAGGCGCGAGCGGGTCAGGGCAAGCTCGCTGTCGCGCAGGTCAAGGTAGCTGGCGGCTCCGATCTCGAATGACTTCTCCATAATCGTGTGCGCCCTCTCGGCCTGATTCACGCTCTCGCTGCACGATGCTATCTGCTTGACGTTTATCTTCATATTGTCGATGGCGAGGTCGACCTGCATGGCCACACTGCGCTCGAGATTCTCGCGCTGCAGGTCAAGCTGCTCAGCCTGCAGTTGGGTCTGGCGCACTCTGTGCCAGCGCTGTCCGCCCTGGAAGATAGGCACCGACAGGCTGAGACCGACAGTCGAGTAGGGGTTCCATCTGAAGTTCTTGAAAGGCGAGCCGTTGCTCATCGACGTCCAGTTGTAGTTGGCCGTGAACGCAAGTGTGGGCGAGAACGCAAGCTTCTGTATGGCGAGGTTCTTGTCAAGAATCTTGCGGTCGATGTCGAGCAGCTTGAGGTCGGCGTTATCCTGATATCCGTTGCCGAGGGCCGCCACCGTGGTCTCGTACATGGTGCTCTCGTAGTTGGAGAGCTTGTCGGCGACGGTGAAGTCGAACGACGTGTCCACGCCCATGAGTATCTGCAGCTGCAGGCGTGTCTGCTTGATGGCGATGTCGGCCTGCATCAGCTCCGGCTCTATGTTCTTGAGAGCCACCGAAGTGCGGAGCACGTCGTAGTCCGACGCCGCGCCGGCTGCATAGAGCTTGGTGTAGGTGTTGTATGTCAGCTCGGCCATGTCGTAGCTCTCCTGTATGACCTTGCGCGAGTCGACGGCAAGCAGCATGGCGTAGTATGCGCTTTTCACCTGATTGACAAGACTCTGCTTGCTCTGCCTCGACGCCTCGACGCTGCGCAGTATCTGACTGTCGGTGAGTTGCACGCTCTTCCACAGCTGCGGAGCTATCAGAGGGAGCGATGCCTGGAAACCGAGCGAGTAGGAGTTGTCGAGACCCATCTTGATGCCCGAGTCCTTGCCTTTGGCGCGGGACTGTGCTTCCTCTCCGCCGCCGGTGGCACCACCGCCGAAACCGCCGAGGTCATCCATATTCATGTACATGACCTGCTTGGCCACCATACGGTTGTATGTGGCGCCGAAGTCGATTGTCGGGAGCAGCTGTCCTATCACTTCCTTGCGGGAATAGTCAACCCTCTCTATCTCCATATCAGCCACTTTCACAGTGGGATTCTCGCTAAGGGCGATTCTGAGGCATTCGTCGAGCGACAGCTCGCGCGTCTGCCCTGACACAGCCGCAGAACAGGCCGTCAATGCCAGAGCGGGTGACAG
>JAICZO010000105.1 GCA_029057255.1 Muribaculaceae bacterium
CGAGAGGACGCCGTCGCATGTGCCGCGGTTGAGCCAGCGGCGCACCGAAGCCACGCTCCAGTAGTCGAAAATCGTGGTGCGTCCGTCGTGGCCGCTGAAGCCTTCGGCGTCGGCGCCCGGCTCGCCAAGCTCCTGGCCGAAGTAAATCATCATCGGGCCGGTGGATATCATGGTGCTGACTACCAGCGAGGGCACGACACGGGCTGCGTCGCCGGCATAGAAGGGCGAGGCGAAGCGCTGCTCATCGTGGTTCTCGAGGAAGTTGAGCATATTGGGGACGATGCCGTCGACGGTCTGCCAGCAGCTTGTGAGGACGGCCGCGGAGTGGTTTCTTGTCTCGACGGCGCGGAGCGAGTCATAGAGGTTGACCTTATCGTAGAGATAGTCGAAGCCTCCGTACTCGATGAACTGACGGTAAAGCTGAACGTCGTATATCTCGGCGATGAACACTATCTCGGGATAGTGCTGCTTGACCTGAGGTATGGCCCAGTGCCAGAACTCGATAGGCACCATGTGCGCCATGTCGCAGCGGAAACCGTCGATGCCTTTTGCCGCCCAGTAGCGGAGTATGTGCAGCATCTTGAACCATGTGTCGGGCACAGGGTCGAAGTGGCGCGAGCCGTCGCCGTAGTCGATACCGTAGTTGAGCTTGACGGTCTCGTACCAGTCATTGATGCCGGGGAAGGCCGTAAAGCAGTCGTTGCCCGACGCCTTGGACGGGAACTCCACATATGCGTCGGCACCGTGTCCGAGGTCGACGCCGGGAGAGAACTGCTGGCGGGTGATGTAGTAGAAGTTGTTGTTGGGCGCGAAGAACATGTCGTGGTTGTCATGCGCGCCGAAGTCTTCAATCCCGGCAGGCTTGGCATCGGAGCGGTACTGACGGGCCACATGGTTGGGCACGAAGTCGATGATGACCTTCAGCCCGGCCTCGTGAGTGCGAGCCACAAGCGCCTCGAACTCCTGCATGCGGCGGGGCACATCGACGGCGATGTCGGGGTCGATGTCGTAGTAGTCGCTGATGGCATAGGGGCTGCCGGCCTTGCCCTTGACGATGTGAGGGTTGTCGCGGGGTATGCCGTAGGCGGTATAGTCAGCGTCATGCGCATGCTCGATGACTCCGGTATACCATACGTGTGTGGCACCGAGGTCGCGTATCGAACCGAGGATTACGGGTGTTATGTCGTTGAGCTTGCCGGCACCGTTCTGCCCTATTGTGCCCCCCACGGTGGGTGTGTCGCAATAGTTGGTGAACAGACGCGGGATGAGCTGATATATGATCGGTTTTTCGTTTTTCATCATTTCTGGTCGGTTTTCCACAGGCCGGCGTCTCTGAGAGCACGGCGGGTGTGCATGTATCCGCTTAGGAATACTTTCTTTATGTTTTTAAGGTCAAAGACGGCATAGTTGGCAATCTCGGGAGTCTGCACCGAGACGTCACACAATGCCATGTCGGCGGCCTGATTGGCCTTCGCCATGAGATTGTATGTGCGCATAGCCACATCCATTATTGATTTGTATCTCCGCTCGGGGCGCAGAGGGCTTACATTCACACCGATGAGAATGTCGCATTTGTCTCTGAGCATCCATGCGGGATGGTTGCGCAGCACTCCTCCGTCGACATAGCTGACGCCGTCGATTACGACCGGCTTGAAGATGATGGGAATAGAGCATGACGCTTCCATGCGCGGACCGATGTCGCCCTGCGAGAATGCCACGGGGCAGCCGTTGTCGAGGTCGGTAGCGCCAAGGAAAGTGGGGATATTGAGGTCTTCGAAGCGCCTCTTGTCGCCGAGAGCACGGAGAACAAACTCGCGGAAGCGGTCGATGCGGAAAAGACCGCCGTGACCGAAGCTCAGCTCCGCGAAGTCACGGAATCCGGTGCGGGCGAATATATCGACCATGCGCAGAGGCCGTATGCCTGCCGCGTACATCACGGCGATGACAGAGCCTGCGCTGACACCTGCTATGGCGTCGGGCTTCAGGCCCGCCTCCTCGATGGCCATCAGAGCGCCGGCGTGGGCGAAGCCCCTGGCACCGCCGCCGCTTAGAGCCACTCCGAGCCTGTAGGGACGGGGGCTGCGATCCACATCTGATGACGCGGTTGCCTTGATGGGCTTGGTGTTGTCTTCGGCTGACATCGGGCTACGGTGTTTATCTGAGTGCAAAATTAGTCAGAAAAAACCGATTGTTCAATTTTTTGGCTATGATTTTATCAACGTCACGCGCTTTTTAATGGTGAAATGTTGTATCTTTGTCGCGGTCTAAGTGAACTATTCTATGAAAAAATCTTCAGACAAGCCCGGAGTCTCGCGCTTTTCGCACCTGACAGCGAAGGCTATCGACACATGGAACTATCTCAACACCGGCATCTGGAGCGACCCGCGCCGCAACTGGTGGCTCAACGTGCTGCGCACCCTCAACCTGTCGGTCAAGTCGGCACTCAACCGCGACATACAGACGCAGGCGTGCGCCATGACCTACCGCACCATGCTCGCCGTAGTGCCCACCCTCGCGCTGCTGCTTGCCATAGGCCGCGGCTTCAACATCCAGTCGGTGCTTCAGCAGGAACTCTTCAGACTCTTCCCGGCACAGCGCACGGCCATCTCCTACGCCATCGGCTTTGTGGACTCGTATCTGCAGCAGATGTCCGAGGGCATCTTCCTGGGCGTAGGCATAGTGTTCCTGCTCTGGACCCTTATCTCGCTGTTGGGCAACGTCGAGGACACCTTCAACTTCATCTGGGGGCAGAAAAGCGGGCGCAGCCTGTGGCGCAAAATCAGCGACTATACGGCCATGATGCTCATCCTGCCGGTGCTGATGCTCTGCGCCAGCGGCATCTCTCTGCTGCTTAGCTCGACGCTCAACGCCATCTTCGGATTCACGTTCATGACGCCTGTCATATCGCTCATCCTCGAGGCCGTCCAATGCCTGATGACATTCCTCTTTTTCACCGCGGCATACATGCTGATACCCAATACCGACGTCAAGTTTGTCAACGCCTTCATATCGGGCGTCATCGCGGGCATCGGCTTCCTTGTGCTGCAGTGGCTCTTCGTGACAGGTACACTGTACGTGACCAAATACAACGCCATCTACGGCTCCTTCGCCTTCCTCCCGCTCATGCTTCTGTGGATGCAGCTCGTATGGGTGATAACGCTCGCGGGCGCGGTCATCTGCTATTCGTCGCAGAACGTCTTCGCGTTCAGCCTCGACCGCGAAGTCAGCAGCATCTCCAAGCGCTACAAGGCTATGGTGACGGTGGCGATAGCATCGGTCATCACACGGCGTTTTCTCGACGAGCGCGACCCCGCCACGGCGCACGACCTCATGGACCACTACGAGCTGCCGGCCCGCCTCGTCACCGACATAACGGACCGCCTCGTGGCAGCCGGAGTTGTCAACAGGGTGCTGATGCCCGGGCAGAAAGAAATCTATGGCTTCCAGCTCGCGTTGGACCCCTCGACACTGACCGTCGGCTCGCTCGCGGCACGCCTCTTCGACATGGGCACGTCCGACTTCATCGCCGACTTCGACTCCAACTTCCCGACAGTGAGCGCCACCGTAAAGGAACTCGAAAGCAATTTCCGCGCATCGGCCGACCGACAGCTGCTCTCCGACATCAAGATACCAAAGTTAAACACATCTAAATAAAAAAATCCTTATGAAGAAAGTAATTGCAACCACCGCTGCCCCCGGCGCCATCGGCCCCTACAGCCAGGCCATCGACACCGGCTCTTTCGTGTATGCTTCAGGCCAGATTCCCGTTGACCCCGCAACAGGCATCATCCCCGAGGGCATCACAGCTCAGACCGAGCAGTCGCTTGCAAACGTATGCGCCATCCTTGACGCCGCCGGCCTCTCGGTCGACAACGTTGTCAAGACCACTGTCTTCCTGTCAGACATGGCCAACTTCGGCGCTATGAACGAAGTGTATGGCCGCGTATTCTCCGAGCCCTACCCCGCTCGCTCTGCCGTCGCAGTGCGCGAGCTCCCCAAGGGTGTACTCGTCGAGATCGAGGTCATCGCTCTCCGCTAAGCGGTCGATGCTTTGAACGAAAAAAACGGACGGTTCCCGCTGGAGCCGTCCGTTTTTTTCGGTTCTGTAAATCGTCCTATATATCATTGAGGTGGCGCACCCGCTGCGGCTCCACCGGCTCGCCCATGAAGACAGCCGCTAAGCGCGAGAATTTCTCAGGCTCCTCGGTGGTGAGATAGCGTGTCGCCCCACCTCGCGTGACGAGGGCGTCCATCTCGGGGTGGCGCCTCAGATAGTCGAGCAGCGACGCCGCCACAATCTCGCCCTGCTGTATGATGCTCACTCCCTGCGGCGTATAGAGGCGTATCTTGTCGATTAGCAGCGGGTAGTGGGTGCAGCCGAGGATGAGGGTGTCGATGTCGGGCGACTTGGCCATCAGCGTGGCTATGTCACGGCGCACGAAATAGTCGGCGCCGTCGCCGTCGGCCTCAAGATTCTCCACCAGCGGGCACCACATGGGGCAGGCCTGCGAGTAGAGGCTCAGATGCGGATGAAGCTTGGCCAGCTCCATGTCGTAGGACTGCGAGGCTATGGTGCCGGGAGTGCCGACAAGCCCCACCGCACCGGTATGCGTCAGTCCGGCGACGGCTTCGGCAGTCGGACGTATCACGCCGAGCACGCGTCGTGCCGGGTCGATGCCGGGCAGATGACGCTGCTGGATGGTGCGGAGCGCCTTTGCCGAGGCGGTGTTGCAGGCTATGATGATGAGCTGGCAGCCGCGCGCAAAGAGATGTCGCACGGCCTCGAGCGTAAAGGCATGTATGAGGTCGAACGACCTGTTGCCGTAGGGCGCCCGCGCGTTGTCGCCGAGGTAGATATAGTCGGCGTCGGGCAGAGCGCGACGCAGCTCGCGCAGTATGGTCAGACCGCCGTAGCCGGAGTCAAACACTCCTATCGGGCCTGGTATGCCTTTTGTAGCCTGTATTGCCTGGTCGATTGTCATCGTCGGATGGGGAAAAAGGAAGGCACCGGCCAAGTGCCGCTGTCGGGCCGCCGGTGCCTTTGGTGTGATTATATCTCTTTAAGTCAGATTAAATCAGAGTTTTGCCTTGATAGCCTTGGTGGCTTCTTCGTAACCGGGCTTCTCGAGGAGGGCAAACATGTTGCGCTTGTAGTCCTCAACGCCGGGCTGGTTGAAGGGGTTCACACCGAGGATATAGCCGCTGATGCCGCATGCAGCCTCGAAGAAGTAGATGAGCTGGCCGAGGCAGAAGGGGCAGAGGCCGGGGATGGTGATGCGCATGTTGGGCACACCGCCGTCGATGTGAGCGATGCGAGTGCCGAGCTCGGCCATCTTGTTGACTTCGTCGATGCGCTTGCCTGCGATGTAGTTGAGGCCGTCAAGGTTGTCGGCGTCGGTGGGGATTTTGAGCTCGCGGTCAGAGTTCTCGACAGAGATTACAGTCTCGAAGATGATGCGCTCGCCATCCTGAATCCACTGGCCCATCGAGTGGAGGTCGGTAGTGT
>JAICZO010000106.1 GCA_029057255.1 Muribaculaceae bacterium
GGGCCTTCCGCGCCGAAGTAGCGGCTTGCCGAGATGTCCACCAGCAGCATAACGGTGAGATCGCGTTCCTCTTCGTAGACCTTGACGAAAGGCTTGTTGTGCCTTGCCGTCACGTTCCAGTCGATGTCGCGTATGTCGTCGCCGTACTGGTACTCGCGCACCTCCGAGAACATCATACCTCGCCCTTTGAATGCCGAGTGGTATTCTCCGGCGAAGATGTTCTGCGAGAGTCCGCGTGTCTTAATCTCGATTTTTCGGACCTTTTTTATAAGTTCATTTGAATCCATATACGGGAATTCGGGTTTGTATATCCGGCGTGCGTGTGTGTTTGATTAGTATCAGGGTACCTGCACCTTGTCGAGGATGTCGGTGATGATCATGTCGGTGGTGAAGTTGTTTGCTTCAGCCTCGTATGTCAGACCGATACGGTGACGGAGCACGTCATGGCATACCGAGATTACGTCCTCGGGGATGACATATCCGCGCTGGTGGAGGAAGGCGTAGGCGCGTGCGGCCTTGGCAAGCGAGATCGACGCACGGGGCGACGCACCGAAGGAGATGTATCCTGCCAGGTCGTCGAGGCCGTATTCCTTGGGCGTACGTGTGGCGAAGACGATGTCGACGATGTAACGCTCGATTTTCTCGTCGACGTAAATCTGCTCGACAACTTTCTGCGCTGCAATGACTTCCTCGGGCTTGAGCACGGGGTACACGGGGCGCGACTCGCGGGCGATGTTCATGCGGATGATCTCGCGCTCTTCGTCTTTGGTGGGGTAGCCGATGACAACCTTCATCAGGAAACGGTCGACCTGTGCCTCGGGCAGGGGGTAGGTACCTTCCTGCTCTACGGGGTTCTGGGTCGCCATCACGAGGAAGGGCTTGTCGAGAGCGAAAGTATGGTCGCCGATAGTCACCTGGCGCTCCTGCATGGCCTCGAGAAGAGCCGACTGCACTTTTGCCGGGGCGCGATTGATTTCGTCGGCGAGCACGAAGTTGGCGAAGACGGGGCCTTTCTTGACCTGGAAGGTCTCGTTCTTGACGCTGTAGACCATAGTACCGACCACGTCGGCGGGCAGGAGGTCGGGAGTGAACTGGATACGGCTGTATTTGGCATCAATGAGTTGAGCCAGAGTCTTGATGGCAAGGGTCTTGGCAAGGCCGGGGACGCCTTCGAGGAGCACGTGGCCGTTAGCGAGCATGGCGATGAGAAGACTCTCCACGAGGTGCTTCTGGCCTACGATTGTCTGGTCCATGCCGTGGGTTATCATGGTTATGAAGTCGCTTTTGCCTGCTACTAACTCATTGAGTTGGCGAATATTAACGCTTTCGCTCATAATGTTAAGGTGTTATATTTCAGAATTGTATATATTTGCGAGGGTGTATATGTGATGAACAGTCTGTGCGGGACAGACGTTTTTGCTACCACAAAATTACTATTATAACAATTAATATGCCCGAAAGGAATGTTAAATTTATCTATCAAGTCTTTAACGGCCTTTAGTTTTAATCTTTTTTATACTTACCTTTGCGGGCATAAAGAATCATCAGGATGAGATACTACAGCATGGCCGCATTGCTCTCTGCGGCATTACTATTGCTTTCATGCACAGAGCGCAAAGTGTTGCCGCAGGCCGGGATAGACTTCGCCGACCTGGTGCCGGTGATGTATGACTACTGCGCCACCGACACCCTCGGGCGTCCGGCTCTTATCGAGCCTGTGAGGACGCAGGCCGAAGCTTTTGTCAAGGTCATAAGCGGCGAGCCCATGTCTGACAGCGTGCTGACGGAGTGGTCGACGCGCCTGACGACGAGGGTGTTCACTCCGGCGGTCGACTCCGTCTACCCGTCACGCGAGCCTGTCCGCGAAGCGCTGGCGCGCATCGTCGGAGGTGCTGAGGCCGAGGGACTTGAGCTGCCGCGGCGCAGCTATGCCACTGTGGTCTACGGCCGCCCCGAGGCCATACTCTTTGTCGACTCGGTGATGCTGGTGGCTCTGAACCATTTTCTTGGTGCCGGATACGACGGATACGGCCGCTGGCCGCAGTATATCAGGCAGCATAAGACACCCGAGGCGCTGCCATATGCAATGGCCGAGGCGCTCGTTGCGACATCGTATCCCTACCGGGCTGATGCCGAGGGCGCCACGCTGCTGTCGCGTATGCTCTACGAGGGGGCGCTGATGCGTGCCGTGACCGGGCTTGTGCAGGATGGCGATATACGTAAAGCCCTGGGCTATAACGAAGACGACTATGCGTGGCTCAAGGCCAACGAGGCCGAGCTGTGGACGCAGATTGTGGGCTCGCGGCTGCTCTATGATACATCGGAGGCTGTCGCCGGCCGCTTTGTGTCGCCGGCTCCGGCCTTGAGAGGACTCGACACGCTGTGGCCCGGCAGGGCGGGGCGCTACATAGGCGTGCGCATAGTGGAGAGCTATCTCGGGCGGCACCCCGAGGCGACGCCGGCGTTCCTGCTGTCGCCTGCTTTCTACGCCTCGCCGACAGTCCTTGCCGAGAGCGGGTACAAGCCATAGCGAAGGCGGCGCGGTGTCAAAAGAAATATACAACAAATCCCCGGCTCGTGAAAGTCGGGGATTTGTTGTATGTCTTTGGTTCAGAATACGATGCCTAACTTCACCATAGCGAAGTGCAGGTCGGTGAAGTTGTGTGTCATCTCAGTGCCGACGATGCGCTTGCGCTGCACCCAGGAGTAGCCTATGACGAGGTGCGACGCGAAGCTGCGGCCCGACGCGAGATTGATGCCGACGCCGGTGGAGGCAAAGCCCCCTGTCTGCTGGTGGTTGTGCTCGAGATAGTTGAGCGATGTGCCGCCGCGCACTTCCCAGAACAGGCGGGTGGGGCGGTTGCTGAAGTTGGTGCGGAAGAGCAGGAAGAGAGGGTAGGAGCGGCACGAATTCGACACCATGATGTCGGCCTGGACGCCGAGACCGAGGAAGTTGATCCATCCGCGGCGCATACCCAGGACG
>JAICZO010000107.1 GCA_029057255.1 Muribaculaceae bacterium
CCCCAAGCGCATCGAGTATGAAATGCCCGTGCCCGATCCCGACGAGCAGATCCGTCTGAACAAATACATGAGCAACGCCGGCATATGCTCGCGCCGCGAGGCCGACGAATTCATCCAGCAGGGTCTCGTCAAGGTCAACGGACAGGTAGTGACCGAGCTTGGCACAAAGATTACACACAGCGACGTTGTCGAGTACGACGAAAAGGTAGTGACTCTGCAGAGCAAGTGCTACATCCTGCTCAACAAACCCAAAGACTGCGTCACTACAAGCGACGACCCCAACGGCCGACTTACAGTGATGGACCTCGTCAAGGGCGCATGCCCCGAGCGCATCTACCCCGTCGGACGTCTTGACCGCAACACCACCGGCGTGCTCCTGCTCACCAACGACGGCGACCTCGCCTCCAAACTCACACACCCCAAGTACGTCAAGAAAAAAATCTACCACGTATGGTGCGACCGCGACATCTCGGAGGACGATATGCAGCGCATCGCCGACGGTATCGAGCTTGAAGACGGACCCATCCACGCCGACGCCATCAGCTACGCTACCGAGACCGACCGCAACCAGGCCGGCATCGAGATTCACTCGGGCCGCAACCGTATCGTGCGCCGCATCTTCGAGTCGCTCGGATACCACGTTGTCAAGCTCGACCGCGTATACTTCGCAGGCCTCACCAAGAAGAACCTGCCCCGCGGACGCTGGCGCTACCTCACACAGGAAGAAGTGAACTATCTCAAGATGGGTTCATTCGAGTAACAACACACCCACACCATAACTCCCCGACGGACATCTGGCCTCGAAAGAGGCGGTGTCCGTCGGCTGTATGATATAAAGATATGAAAAACGCCTTACTGACAATCGCACTGCTCGTCGTGTCGAACATCTTCATGACTTTCGCCTGGTACGGACACCTCAAGCTCCAGCAGATGAAAGTCATAGGCAGCAACACTCCGCTCTACGCCGTCATCCTGCTCTCGTGGGGCATAGCCCTGGCCGAGTACAGCTGCCAGGTGCCGGCCAACCGCATCGGATTCGCAGGCAACGGAGGAGCGTTCTCACTCATGCAGCTCAAAGTGATTCAGGAAGTAATCACTCTGATAATATTCACCCTTTTTACGGTAGTATTTTTCAGGGGCGAGTCACTCCAGTGGAATCACTTCGCAGCCTTCGCATGCCTTGTGGCTGCGGTATATTTCGTGTTTATGAAATGACAAAAATTATATGTTATAAAGCATAGTGTCGGCGACATTTCACAATTTTACATTATTTAACATTAAGTTACAAGGCTTAAAGCCCGTAGCCGCAAAACAGCTAAAGACGTATAATTGTGACCGTTAAGTAATCGAAAATGTTATCGAGACTTAACAATGCCAAAAAATTATGTCGTATAACATAAAAATAAATTTGGTCATTATGCCAAAACCCACGACCTTTGTATCGCAAACCTAAAACAATCTTTTTTACCTTAGAAATTGTACCTATTGGAAACCCATAGAAAGGAACTGCGTGAGCAGTTCCTTTTTATGTTTAAATATACGACCGGACAACATAAGTCACTCAACGGTGTTATTCAGTTTATAGGGAATAACAGATTATGATGGACTCCAAAAAGAAACGTCTCGTGATAATAGGCGGTGGCTTCGGCGGGCTGAACCTTGCCCGCAAGGTCGACAAGAGCGCCTACGACATCGTGCTTATCGACCGCAACAACTACCACAGCTTCCCGCCGCTATACTACCAGGTGGCATCGTCGGGCCTCGAGCCGGCAAGCATATCGTTCCCCTTCAGGCGCGAGCTGAACTCGCGCAGCTACAGCGGGTGCTCCTTCCGCATGGGAGAAGTGACGCGCATCGACACTGCCGTCCGGACTGTGCACACTCAGTTCGAGACGGTGCCGTACGACGAGCTTGTCATAGCCGCCGGCACGACAAACAATTTCTTCGGTATCCCCGACCTGCACAAGCATGTCTATACCATCAAGTCGACACCCGAGGCCATACGCTGCCGCAACGAAGTGCTCGACCGGCTGGAGCGCGCCGCCCTGTGCGACGACAAGCGGAGGCGGGCACGGCTGCTGACCTTCGTCGTCGTGGGCGGTGGGCCGGCGGGAGTCGAGATAGCAGGCGCCTTAGGCGAGTTCAAGCGCTATATCCTGAGGCGCGAGTACCCGTCAATACGGCAGGACGAGATGAAGGTCATGATAGTCGAAGGCTCCGACGCCCTGCTCCGCGCCATGGGGCCGCGCTCGTCGGCCGACGCCCTCGAGGGGCTGTCGCAGCTGATGGTCGACGTATGCCTCGGCAAGACTATGAAGTCATACAGCGACGGCGTGGCCATCTTCGCCGACGGCTCGCAGGTCGAGACCGACACTGTGATATGGACGGCGGGCGTGACCGGCGTTGACATCGCCCTCGAGGGGACAGAGGTCGCGCCGGGGCCGGGCAGACGTCTGGCCGTCGACGAGTACTGCCGGGTCAAGGGGCTCGACGGCGTCTATGCCATCGGCGACATTGCGCTGATGGAGACCGCCGACTACCCGCACGGACACCCGCAGGTGGCGCAAGCGGCACTGCAGCAGGGCGCGACGCTGGCACGCAACCTCAGCCGTCCGCAGCAGCAGTGGGAGCCATTCCGCTACCGCGACAAAGGGTCGATGGCCACAATAGGGCGCAACCGTGCCGTCGTCGACATAGGCAAAATTCACATGAGCGGACGCGCCGCATGGTGGACATGGCTTGTCGTGCATCTGATGACGCTGCTGGGCATGCGCAACAAGGCCGTCGTCTTCATCAACTGGATGTGGAGCTACTTCAATTTCTCGGCGGGGCTGAGGCTGCTCATGCGGCCTGAGCGCTACCCGCTGCGCAACCATTGGAACGAATGAAAAGCGACGATTTCAAGACAATATTCCGGGCGGCCTTCGACGATCCGCCCCGTTGGCGCAACTGGTTCTTCAGCGAGGTGGCATGCGACGAGGCGCAGATAAGGACTCTGCCCGACCGCGACGGCCACCCCTCGGCGGCGATGCTCATGCAGCCCTACGCCTTTCGCTTCCACGGCGCGGAGCTGCGCTCTGAGTATATCAGCTGCGTGGCCACGCTGCCGGCTGCACGCTCGCAGGGACTTGCCACCCGCCTCATGGAGCAGTCGCTTGCCGACGCTGCTGCACGCGGCGTGGCTCTGTGCGAACTGATACCGGCCGACGACGCCCTCTACGGCTTCTACCGCCGCTCGGGATTCGCGCCCGTGTTCTATGCCCGCGAGGACCGGTACACTGCCCTGCACCGCTTCGACTGTGCGGCGGGGCAGCTCACGGCGCCGTCCTACGACATCCTGCACCGCCTCGAGACGAGGCTCGGCTGCGGAGTCCTGCACTCGGCCGCAGACTACAGCCATATACTTGCCGACATGGCCATCGACGGCGGCGACATCTGCCTGGCCGCACGCGACGGCAGCCGCGAGGCCATCCTCTTTGCCGTGGCCGACAGCGGCGGCGTCAGGGTGAAATGTATGCTTGCCGACAGCGAGGGCGTGGCGATGACCGTCCTGGCGGCGCTGCGGCAGCATGTCGGCGACGCACCCCTGCGTGTGCTCAGGCCTGCCGACGGCGGCGGCGTCATCCGTCGCTCGGGCATGGCGCGCATACTGCGCCCCGCCGACCTGCTCGCGGCCGTGGCGGCGGCACACCCCGGCCTGCGCGTCACCGTCAGCCTCCGCGACAGCCTCCTCCCCGCCAACGACGGCCTCTACACCATCGCCGACGGCCGGTGCGCCGTCGACCGCGGTGCCGCCGGCAGGCATGCCGACCTCGACGTCGACACCACCGTCCTTGCCGACATCCTCTTCGGCACACACCGCACCGGCAACATCGTCGGCATCCCCTCGCGGCGCCCCTTCATGGCACTCATGCTCGACTGACTGCCACATAAAAATAGCATTGGAGCGATCTCACGATTGCTCCAATGCGTCTAAACCTTAAAAATCTAATCCTATGAAAAAACTAATTCAATACTTACTTCTTTCTGCTGTTGCTATATTAAATACGCACCGCGAGGCATAAATGTTGCATTAAAAAGCCGTTTTTTACTCTTTTTTTACATAAACACGGGCTTTTTATCGTACTTTTGCATTATGGGTTATTTCAACGTCACAATATTGGGCTGCGGCTCCGCCACTCCCACCCTGCGCCACAGCCCGTCGGCGCAGGCAGTGCGCTACCGCAACAGGCTCATGCTCGTCGACTGCGGCGAAGGCACACAGCTGCAGCTGCGCCGCTACGGGCTATCGTTTGCCAAAATCTCCGACATCTTCGTCTCGCATCTGCACGGCGACCACTTCCTCGGCCTGCCCGGACTGCTGTCAACTATGGCACTGCACGGCGTTGAAGGAGCCGTCACGGTGCACACATTCGCCGAGGGTGCCGACATACTGCGCCGCCTCATGGCCATGTTCTGCCACGAGACAACATTCACTCTCCGCTACAACATCATCACGCCGGGGCAGGAGTCGGTGCTCTTCGAGGACAACAACCTGCGGGTGACGTCCTTCCCCCTCCACCACCGCGTGCCCTGCGTGGGATTCCGCTTCGACGAGAAGCCCAAGCGGAGGCATATCGACGGCCCCGCGGTAAAGTTCTACGACGTGCCCCACTACTTGATGGACGCCATCAAGGACGGCGCCGACTTCACGCGCCCCGACGGCACAATAGTACCCAACAACCGACTGACGACTCCGGCCGACCCCTCGATGAGCTACGCCTACTGCTCCGACACCGCCTTCGACACCCGTGTGGCCGACGCCGTGCGCGGAGTCGACGTGCTATACCACGAGGCCACATACGGCGACGACCGGGCGCACAACGCCGCCCCGCGCGGACACTCGACGGCACGCGAGGCCGGACGCATAGCCGCCCTCGCAGGAGCGCGCGAGCTGATTCTCGGCCATTACTCCAAGACCGTGGACGACGAGAGCGTGCTGGCGGCACAGGCCGCCGAAGAATTTGCAGGCAAAGTAATCGCGGCCAACGAAGGCCTGGTCATAAACCTTATCTGACATGCTCGGCGACGACTACTACATGGGGCTCGCTCTTGCCGAGGCAAGAGCTGCCGCCGACGAAGGAGAGATACCCGTCGGAGCCATCGTCACGGGAGGAGGACGCGTCCTCGGCCGCGGGCACAACCAGACCGAGCGCCTGCGCGATGTCACAGCCCATGCCGAGATGCTCGCCATCAGCGCCGCCGCCCAGACCCTCGGCGGCAAATACCTCGGTGACTGCACGCTCTACGTCACCGTCGAGCCATGCCCCATGTGCGCCGGCGCCATAGGCTGGTCGCAGATAGGGCGCATCGTCATCGGCGCCCCCGACCCCAAGCGCGGCTACTCCACCATACTGCGCCCCGGCTGCACCCCCTTCCACCCCCGAGCCATCGTCGAGGAAGGGGTGCGCGAGGGAGAGTGCCGCGCCCTGATGCAGGACTTCTTCCGCAGCCGTCGTCCTAAAAAAATGTAAGCCCTTATGCACTACTTCCTGATAGCCGGAGAGGCATCCGGCGACCTGCATGCCTCATACCTCATCGAAGAGCTGCGGCGGCGCGACAGCGACGCCGTCTTCACTTTTCTCGGCGGCGACCGCATGGCTGCCGCAGCAGGCTCGGCACCGCTCGTACACTACCGCGACATGGCCTATATGGGCTTCAGCGAAGTGCTGCGCAACATAGGCAAGATTTCGGCCAACCTGCGCACTGCCCGACAGTCGGTGCGCATGGCATCGCCCGACTGCCTCATACTGATCGACTATCCGTCGTTCAACCTCAAGGTCGCCGCCACGGCAGCCAAGGCACACATACCCGTCTACTACTACATCCCGCCCAAGATATGGGCATGGAAGAAATGGCGCATCCGCGACATACGCCGCCTGGTGCGACGCGTCTTCGCCATCTTCCCCTTCGAGCCGCAGTTCTACCGCGACAACGGCTTCGACGCCACATACGTCGGCAACCCCTCGGTCGGCGAAGTGGACCGTGCTCTGGCAGCCGTACAGCCACGCGCCGTCTTCCTTGCCGAGCACAAGCTGCGCGACCGACCCCTGGTGGCCCTCATGCCCGGCAGCCGACGCTCCGAGATACGCAACAACCTGGCGGTGATGAACCTCGCTCTGGCACAGTTCCCGCAGTACCGCGGCGTCATCGTCGGCGCCCCCGGCATCGACGACAGCCTCTACCGCGAGTGCGGTGCCGGCAACCTGCCCGTGCTGCGCACGGCATCGGCCGTCGACATCCTCGCCCACTGCCGCGCCGCCCTCGTCACATCGGGCACGGCGACTCTCGAGTGCGCCCTGGCAGGAGTGCCGCAGGTGGCCATGTACCGGGGCAACGGCACCAAGCTCACCTACGACATCATGAAGCGGGTGCTCAGCATCGACTACGTGACGCTCCCCAACCTCATCGCCGGGCGCGAAATCATACCCGAGATGCTACAGCACATGTGCACCCCCGACGCCGTGGCCGACCGCCTCGGCCCGCTGCTGCGCGAGGGCAATCCCGCCCGCGAGGCACAGCTCCGTGACTATGCCGACATGCGCCGGCGCCTCGGCACCGACGATGCCCCTGCGGCCACTGCCGCCGCCATCGTCGGCGACCTTCGGCAGGCGGGCAAGCGCTGACACCGATATAGAAATAACGAACCGTGTGAACATCGGAGATGATGACTCACACGGTTCGTTCTATATTGTTATGCCTGAGCGTCTCAGTTGTGGCTTGACCCGTCGAAGCAGTGGGTGCAGATCTTGCACTTGGGCAGGCCTATGGCCTTGACGAGAGTCTCGAGAGTGTTGAACTTGAGCGAAGTGAGATTGTAACGCTCGCGTATCTTCTCGACCATTGCCTCATACTCGGGCGTACCGGTGGTGGCATATCGCTCGAGATTCTTGTTGGGGTCGCCCTCAAACTCCTCTATGATGCGGCGTGTGAGCAGCTCCATGTCGCTCTTCGATGCAGTGAAGCCCACATATCGGCATCCGTAAATCAGCGGGGGGCATGCTATGCGCATGTGCACTTCGCGGGCACCGCAGCGGTAAAGCTCGCGGACATTGTCGTTGAGCTGAGTGCCGCGCACGATAGAGTCGTCGCAGAAGAGCGCGCGCTTGCCGTTGAGCATAGCGTGGTTGGGCACGAGCTTCATCTTGGCCACAAGGTTGCGCATCGACTGTTCGCTGGGTGTGAAGCTTCGCGGCCACGTGGGCGTGTACTTCGATATGCAGCGGTGGTAGGGCACGCCCTTGCCGGCGGCGTATCCGAGAGCCATGCCTACGCCCGAGTCGGGGATGCCGCAGGCGCAGTCGACGGGAGTATCGTCGGTCTGACCCATCATGTAACCCGAGTCGAAACGCATCTCCTCGACGTTCTTGCCCTCGTAGCACGATGTGGGGAAGCCGTAGTATACCCACAGGAAAGAGCATATCTGCATCTCGCTGCCGGGAGCGCGGAGCTGACGCACGCCGTCGGCGGTAATCTCCACTATCTCACCGGGGCCGAGGTCGCGCACATGCTCGAAGTCGAGATTGGGGAATGCGGTGGACTCCGACGCCACCGCGTAGGCGTCGTCCTTACGTCCCAGGGCGATGGGTGTGCGGCCGAGGCGGTCGCGTGCGGCGATGACCGAGTGCTCGGTGAGGATGAGCATCGAGCACGAGCCTTCGATGCTGTTGAACACATTCTCGATGCCTTCGACAAAAGTATTGCCCCTGTTAATAAGCAAAGCGACGAGCTCAGTCTGGTTTGTAGAACCGCTGCTGAGTTCGCCGAAGTGCACTCCCATATCGAGTAGTCGTCGCTCGAGGGTATCGATATTGGTTATTTTTGCTACGGTGACAATTGCATATTTGCCAAGGTGCGAGTTGATGATGATGGGTTGAGGATCAGTGTCGCTGATAACTCCGATGCCCGTGTTTCCGTTGAACTTGGGCAGCTCCGCCTCGAATTTAGTGCGGAAGTACGTGCTCTCGAGACTGTGTATCGAGCGGCAGAACCGATGTTCCTCGGCGTCATAGGTAGCCATTCCGGCACGCTTGGTGCCAAGGTGGGAGTTGTAGTCAACTCCGTAGAATAAGTCGGCGCGGCATTTACGCTTGGCGGCGACTCCAAAAAAACCTCCCATAAAGAACTGTGTACATATTGGTTTTGAAGCCGCAAAGTTACAAATTTTTTCGTGCACGACATCATGCCGCGCCCGTTTTTTTTTGCACAATTTTTTGAAAATGCATATCGGGCGTCAGCGACGGCCCAGGAGGCGGCGCCAGCGCGAGCGCAGCGAAATCAGCAGCGGCGACGCGGCCGACGCGATGTCGCTCGAGAGCGGGTCGTTGCACGATCTCAGCGCGGGTGCCTCGCCGAACTGCTCGGGGTAGATCATCATAAGGTTGTTGCGGGCGAAGTAGCGCTGCAGGAA
>JAICZO010000108.1 GCA_029057255.1 Muribaculaceae bacterium
TGAATTTTTAACACTTTTTTCTTGCGCAGGTCCTAGATTTCCCCGGCCACCGTAGCGGAGCGAAGGTGTCCGGGGTTACGTGTTGCCCATAGGCGAGGCGTCCGAAGGCCGCCGATTATTCGCCGACGTTCTCCATGTGGGTTGTATCGCCTCGGATGTGGACGCCTCTGTTCCGCTGCTACTAATAATCGTCGTCCTGCGGACGACCGCTGCCCCAAGGGGCATCAACGAGATGTTCTGTGAGCGCCTTTATGCGGGGTAATTGCTCCGCTTCGGTGTACCCGGCTACTAATAGTCGGCGGCCTTCGGACGCCTTTTCCGAGAGGGCACTTTAACCGGGCACACCTTCGCTCCGCTTCGGTGTACCCGGCTACGAATAATCGTCGTCCTCCGGACGACCGCAGCCCCAAGGGACATCAACGTGATGTTCTGCGGACGCCTTTATGTGGGTAATCGTCAGTTATATAGGATGATATATTGATGCGGGGGCGTCCGGGGTTGCCGCCGATTATTCGCCGACGACAGCCACGGCCGAGGCTCAGAAGATGTCGAGGCCTTCGGGAGCCTCGTTGCGCAGGCGGTATGAGTTGCGGATGGTCTCGAAGTCGGCCGGCGACGCTTTGAGAGCGTCGCTCTCGGGCATGGGGTCGTAGCTGTCGAGGATGCCCTGTTTGCTGACTGCCTTGGCGGGAGCCGGGGGCAGGGGAGCGTCGACGGTCACGCGCGGCATCATGAAGAATGTTGTCAGGGCGTCGAGGGCTATCTGCGAGGCGCGTATCTTGCCTTCGCGCGAGTATCCGGCGATGTGTGGTGAGGCGATCGATGTGAGTGCGAGCAGCTCTGTGTTGATGGCGGGCTCTCCTTCCCAGCAGTCTATGACGAGCGGTCCGGTCTTGCCGGCGCGCTTGGCCTCGATCAGTGCGGGAGTGTCGATTATTGCACCGCGGGCGCTGTTGATGATGACGGGCATGCGGCGCAGCTTGTCGAAGAATGCCGCGTCGGCCATGTGGTATGTGGCGTCGTCGCCGTCGTGTGTCAGAGGCACGTGGAAGGTTATGATGTCGGCGCGGCGCGCTATGGTGTCGATGTCGCACCATATGTCGCCGCCTTCGGCGCGCTGTCGGGGCGGGTCGCAGCGGAGCACTTTCATGTCGAAGGCCTCGGCCCATCGTGCCACAATCTCGCCTACATGTCCGACGCCTACGATGCCTATCGTATAGTCCTGCATGGGGCGGTTGATGACGTTGAGTATGGTGGCGAACACATACTGGGCTACGGCGGGGGCGTTGCAGCCGGGGGCGTTGGCCACGGTTATGGAGTTCCGGCGGCAGTAGTCGGTGTCGATATGGTCGGTGCCTATTGTCGCCGTGGCTATCATCTTGACGTCGGAGCGTCGGAGCAGCTCTTCGGTGCACTCTGTGCGGGTGCGTATCATCAGTCCGTCGGCGTCGCGCACGGCTTTGGCGTCGATGTCGCCGGGAGCCATATACCGGATGGTGGCGTAGTCGTCGAGGAGACCCTTGACGAAGGGTATGTTTTCCTCGATTATGAGTCTTATATTGTTGTTTGGCATACGAAAATCGCTGTATATACCGCCAGTATGACGAAGATTGCTATGAATGATTTCTCGGCGCGGTGTGTCGAGAAGAAGTGCGACACTTCAAGGGCGGCGCAGAAGTTGAGCATCGGCACGTAGGAGACGATGTTGCGGTAGTCGATGCACATGAGCGCCACTGTCATGAGCGCGAGCACGAGGAAGCTGCCGTTGACGGCACGCGCGCGTGCGTTATATGCTATGGTGCGCAGCACGTTGAGCACATAGCAGAGCAACATCAGGAAGGCCGTCACGCCGATGGAGACAAGGAGCATGAAGGTGTCTTCGTAGTCGATGACCGAGAAGATGCTCGTGAAGTATGGCGCGCGGATGTCGGAGGGGGTGATTATGCCGAAGCCCAGCATTATCCACCACGGCGTGAGCAGCCCCAACAGGGCGGCCACAATCGAGCGGGCGTTGAAGATGCGCATCTGCCCGAGCCCGACCAGGAACACGGGCACGAAGCCTGCATAGCAGTACTGCGTGGCGGTGAAGAACGACAGCAGCAGGAAGATGATGAAGATGTGGCGTGTAGATTCGGGCGAGCGGTAGCAGCTCAGCAGGAAGAACATGCACAGGGGCACGACGACGGCCACGGCGGTGCCGGTGTAGAACTGCGTCAGCAGGTCGGGCGTGGCCAGCTGCATGACGGAGAAGAGGGCTATGAAGAGCGATGTCATCGTGCGCAGCACGTTGTACACCTTGTTGAGCAGCAGCATAATGACCAGTGTGGCTATGCTGCCGCAGATGCCTGCCGCGAAGTCGGCCGCCGGCGCCGGTATCCACTCGTTGGCCGAGGGTAGGGCGAGGCCTTTGTCGCCGGTGAGGCTCACGGAGTGGCCGCCGGAGAAGTACAGGACCGCGGCAAGCAGCACGAGTGCGGCCACACCTATGCCAAAGGCACGGGTGTGGACTGCGCGGGTCAGCAGTGATGCTGTCATGGTCTCGTTACTGTCGTTGTGAAAGAGAGGCGTCGGGCCTTAGAACTTGAGCAGGTCCTGACCGATGTCGCGGCGGAAGTACATGCCGTCGAAGTTTATGCCGGCCAGGGCGCGGTATGATTTCTCGGCTGCGTCGGAGATGCTGTCGCCGTAGGATACGGCAGCGAGCACGCGGCCGCCGTCGGTGAGGATGCGGCCTTCGGCGTCGAGGCGTGTGCCGGCGTGGAAGACGAGCGACTCGGCGGGCGCGAGCTCGCCGGTGATTTCAAGCCCCTTGCGGTATGCCTCGGGGTATCCGCCCGATACTGCCATGACGGCTACTGCGGTGCGGGGGTCGGTCTCGAGGCTGTCGTGACGCAGCTCGCCCTCGGCGGCTTCGACGAGCACGGGGAGCAGGTCGCTGACGATGCGGGGCATGACGGACTCTGTCTCGGGGTCGCCCATGCGGACGTTGTACTCGATGACGTATGGCTCGTCGCCGCAGCGGATGAGGCCCAGGAAGATGAAGCCGCGGTAGTCGATGTTCTCGCTGATGAGGCCGTCGAGTGTGCGGCGGATGACGCGCTCGTCGACTTTGCGCATGAACTCGTCATCGGCGATGGGCGGGGGGCATACCGAGCCCATGCCGCCGGTGTTGAGGCCGGTGTCGCCTTCGCCTACGCGCTTGTAGTCTTTGGCGGGAGGGAGCACGACGTAGCGGCCTTTGCCGTCGGTGAGGACGAAGACCGAGCACTCGATGCCTGTGAGGAACTCCTCGATGACGACCTTGGCCGATGCGGCGCCGAACTGTCCGGCGAGCATCTCGCGGAGCGATGCCTTGGCTTCGTCGAGGTTGTCGATGATGAGCACGCCCTTGCCTGCGGCGAGGCCGTCGGCCTTGAGCACGTAGGGAGCCTTGAGGCTCTCGAGGAATGCGTCACCCTCGGCTACAGTGCCGGCGGTGACTGTGAGGTGCCGTGCCGTGGGGATGTCGTAGCGTCCCATGAACTGCTTGGCGAAGTCTTTGGAGCCTTCGAGGGCGGCGCCGGCGGCACCGGGGCCTACGATGAGCAGACGGCGGTTTTCGGCGGCAGCCTTTGCCTCGAGCTGCTCGCGCAGACCCTTGACGAGCGGGTCTTCGTTGCCGGCCACGACAAGGTCGATGCCATGCTCGGCCACGGCGGCGTAGACGGCGTCGAAGTCGGTGGGGCGGATGTCGAGATTAGTGCCGTAAGCGCTTGTGCCGGCGTTGCCGGGCGCTATGAAAAATTTGCCCATCAGGGGGCTCTGGCTCAGTTTCCAGGCTATTGCCGCTTCGCGGCCACCGCTGCCGAGGAGCAGCACATTAAGACGGTCGTTCATTGTTTGTTGTCGTTATTCTCGGGGTTTTCGTTATTGCCTTGGTTCTTTTTGCGGACGCGCCATACGGGGCGGTTTACGACAATTGTCTTCTCCGCGGGTATCGAGGGCTGGCGGCCGAGTCGGTCGAGGCGCAGGGGGCGGCGTCCTTCCTTGGCGGGAGCCTCGTCGCGGGCGGGGCGTTCGCGACGGTCACGGTCGTCAGTGCGACGGTCGTCATGCCTGCGGCTGTCGGGGCGGCGGCGTTCGCGGTCGTCGTTCTTGCGTCGGTCGTCGGGACGACGGTCGTCGCGGCGGGTGCGTTTTTTGTCGTCGCGGGCGGGTTTGCGGCCTTCGTTCTCGGGCTTGCGTTCTTTGATTTCGCCTCCTCGAGCGCGGAAGTCGGCTTTCTTGCCTTCGAAGATTACGTATTCGCGCAGCTCGCAGTCGAGGCCGCCGTTGTTGACGGCTATCTTCTGCGACGGTGCCAGTCCGATTTCATGGAAGTATACGTCTTCGTAGCCGATAATCCAGCAGTGGTATCCGTTGAAGACGTGCTTGAGAATCTTGCCGATGTTGCCGTAGAGGGCGTTCATGTCGTCGGAGCCTATGCGGCGGCCGTAGGGCGGGTTGGTGACGAGCACGCCTGCCGGCGAGGGAGCGGCTGTCCACTCTTCGACGGGCTTGACGTCGAGGGTGAGATAGCGCTCGACGCCTGCGCTGCGGGCGTTGCGGCGTGTGACGGCGATTGCGCCCTGGAGCATGTCGGCGCCTACGATGGGCACTGTCACTTCGCGCTCGGCGCTGTCGTCGTTATATATCTCCTCGAGTAGCGAGGCGTCGAAGTCGGGCCAGTTCTCGAAGGCGAAATGCTTGCGGTATACGCCGGGCCATATGCCTGCGGCTATCATGGCGGCTTCAATCAGGAATGTGCCCGAGCCGCACATGGGGTCGACGAAGGGTGTCTCGCCGCGCCATCCTGTCATGAGGATGATGCCTGCCGCGAGGACTTCGTTGATGGGTGCGTCGGTCTGCGCCACGCGCCATCCGCGCTTGTGGAGCGACTCGCCCGAGGAGTCGAGCGACAGTGTCACCTTGCGTCCCGAGATGTGCACGTTGAGCATGATGTCGGCGCCGTCGAGGCGTACTTTGGGTCGGCGGTCGTCGCCGTAGGTGTCGCGGAACCAGTCGACGATGGCGTCCTTAACCCTGTATGTCACGAACTGTGAATGGCGGAACTCATCGCTGTAGGCCACCGTGTCGATGGCGAAAGTCTTGCCGTCGGAGAGCAGGGTGCTCCAGTCGTATTCCTTGACCTTCGCGTAGAGTGTGTCGGGGTCGGAGGCCTCGAAGGTGTAGAACGGTTTGAGGATGCGCAGGGCTGTGCGGCAGCAGAAATTGGCCTTGTAGAGCATGGCAAGGTCGCCGGTGAAGGATACCATGCGGTTGCCCGGCTCGACGTCGGACGCTCCAAGGCTGCGGAGTTCTTCGGCCAGGACACCTTCCAGACCACGGAATGTCTTGGCCACCATTTCAAAGTTGGTGTTCATATCTGTCAATGTTTTCTGCTGCAAAGTTACGCAATTTTTTACGAACTAAGCTGCTCGGGCGCGGTTTATATCTTTACTAACCCGCCTTTAAAACGATTATTATGACTGACCGACTGTCGTATGAGGAGAAAAAGGAGCTGCCTGGCAGTGTGTTCGGCCTTCCCGGGCGCCGCGAGTACCCTATGCCCGTAAATGACACATCCTCCGGCTGACGGTGTCGGCCGGAGGATGTGTTGTGTGGTGTCGCGCGGGAGCTCAGACGAGCGATTTGCGGTAAGCGCGGCGGCGGCGGTGCTGCCTGCGCTCGAAGTATTCCCACTGTTTCTGCACGCTCTCGTTGCCCTCAAGCTCGACGTTGCTCTCGGCATATTTGTATCCGTTGGCGATGTATCGGGGTATGAGGTCGGTGAAGATGAGCGCGTTGACGCCTTTGCTCTGGTACTCGGGCTTGACGGCCACGAGCAGCAGGTCGACGACGTCGGTCTTGCCTTTGATGGCTTTGAGCAGGTGGTACCAGCCGAATGGGAAGAGCTTGCCGTGTGCCTTGCGCAGTGCTTCCGACATCGACGGCATCGATATGCCGAGGGCGACGAGCTTGCCGTCGGCGTCGACCACGAGGGTGACGTCCTCGAGTCGCAGGATGCCGATATACATCTCGATGTAGTGCTCGATCTGTCGCTCTGTCAGGGGCACGAAACCGTAGAGGTCCTTGTATGCTTCGTTGACGAGGTCGAATATTGCGTGGCCGTACTCGCGTTTGATTTTGGAGCGCGATGTGTACTTCTTGACGCTGAGGTTGTACTTCTTGGCTATGATGTCGGCGATGCGGGCGTACTTCTCGGGTATGGCGTCGGGCACTGTCATGCGGAACTCCACCCAGTCGGCGTCCTTCTCGAATCCCATGCGCTGCATGTGCTCGGGGTAGTAGGGGAAGTTGTATATTGTCGCCATCGTGCCCATCTCGTCGAAGCCTTCGATGAGCATGCCTTCGTGGTCCATGTCGGTAAATCCCATCGGGCCGACCATCTCGGTCATGCCTCGGCTGCGGCCCCACTCGGCGGCAGCCTCGAAGAGTTCGTCGACCACTTCCTTGTCGTCGACGAAGTCGACAAAGCCGAAGCGGAGCTGCTTGCGGCCGGTCTTTTCGTTGGCGGCACGGTTGATGATGGCGGTGATTGTTCCCTGAGGCTCGCCGTTGCGGAATGCCATGAACGACTGGGCGTCGCAGAAGTCGAAGGCGGGGTTTTTATCCGGCGAGAGCGTGTTGACGTCGTCCAGTATCAGCGGCGGCACATAGCAGGGGTTGTCTTTATATAGGTCCACACCGAACTGCACGTACTGGCGCAGCTGGTCGGAGTCGGTGGCGATTGGGTGTACGTAAACGGATGACATACAGTGTTTGTCAACAGAGTGATAAAAGGTTGAATGCGAAGCCTGCGCTTCCGGTGGTGACGGGCGAGGGAGCGTAGGGAGACTTGAGCCACAGCAGGAGCAGAATCATCAGCGACAGGAATGCGATGACGACGAGGAAGAGGTGGCGGCTGCCGCGGTTCTCGAGGGCGAGGTGTACCTGCTGCATGTCGCGGAAGCGCTTCTTCGGGTCGGGGTCGGTGCATCTGCGGGCCACGCGGCGCAGGGTGGAGTCGTTGTTACCGGCCGCGTCGAGAGCCTCGGTGAGTACTTTGCCGTAGTTGTAGATGTCGTCGGATGTCGATTGGTGCGACAGCGACGGGCGCTGTTCGAAACCGACGTCGATGAGCTTGAGATTGCCGATGTTCTCGGTGAAGAGAATGTTCTCCGGTTTCAGCGGCGAGTGCACGATGTGCTTGCTCTGGATGTACTCCAGTGCGTTGACGAGCTGGTGGCGCAGCTGTTCGATGACAGCCGGCGTTACCTTGCCGTTGTCAATGAGCTTGCGGAGGCTGTCGCCGTAGACGTCGTCGGTGATGATGCAGCGGCCGATGCCGGGGATGTCCTCGAAGTCATTGATCATGATGATGTTGGGGTGCGCCAGGCTGTATCGCACGTCGAACTCCTGCTCTATCATGGCCTGATATCGCGGGTCGTCGGCATACTCCGGTCGCAGAGTCTTTATCATCACCCACTTGCCGAATTTCTTGGCCGTGTAGATGTGGTAGAACTCTTCGTCCCATTCGGGCAGGTGCTCAATCTCTGTCCATCTTGTGGTCTGGTCTGTCATTAGACTTCTTCGCCTTTAAGGTGTATTGGTATTTCGCGTGCGATCGAGTGGTCGAGCGATATGAGAGTCTCGGTGCCGGTCACACCCGGAATCATCTGTATTTTCTTGTTAAGCAGCTCCATAAGGTGCTCGTTGTCGCGGGCGTAGAGCTTGATGAGCATGGTGTAGGGGCCTGTTGTGAAGTGGCACTCCACAATCTCGGGAATCTTGTCGAACTCGGGTACGACGTCGCGGTACATCGCGCCGCGCTCGAGGTTGACGCCTATGTATGTGCATGTGGCGTAACCGAGGATTTTGGGGTTGACATGGTAGCCTGAGCCGGTGATGACGTTCAGCTCGATGAGGCGCTGGAGGCGCTGGTGGATTGCTGCGCGGGATACTCCGCATTCGAGGGCCACATCTTTGGAGGGGATGCGGGCGTTGTTCATCACGATCTTGAGGATACGGCGGTCAAGGTTGTCTATTTTTTCCGTCATGGTTTCTGATGGATTTTCAAATTCTGCACAAAAATACGCATTTTTTGCAAAATCCCCAAAAAAATTGGCAAAAAGAAACGAAAACATGCCTTACGGCATCCCGCACAAAGCAATTTGTATTGTTTAGGGTGTTGCTCGTCAATACTTGAAGGAGCTGCCGCCGAGGAATTCTCTAAGCAGTGAGGTCGATGGCAGCAGGTTGGGGCTGACGGGAAGGAAGTAGCTCAGGAACTTGCGCAGCCTGTATGCCTCGGCGTACTCGGGCACGTCGGAGTGGACGCCGCGCAGTATATTGTCGGCATAGTCCTTCATGACGGCGAGCTCGGAGAGGTACGACGAGTTGAACATGGCGTCGGCGTTTTCCTGATAGGGGAAAATCCACTTCTCTTCGCCGCGTCGCACGCTCGGCCAGCGGCGTATGGTCTCTTCGGCCGATGTGCCGCGGTACTTGTAGTCGCGTATGATGCGTCGCAGCAGGCGGTTGTCGGTGGTGGGCACCCAGTTGTGGTCGTCGATCGACAGTGTGGTCAGCGCCGACACGTAGAGTCTGAACTTCATCGCCTCGGGTATCTGCGCGGTGAGTTCGGGGTTGAGTCCGTGTATGCCTTCGATGAGGAGTATCGAGCCGGGCTCGAGGCGTATGCGCTTGCCCTTGTACTGGCGGCGTCCCAGCTCGAAGTTGTATGACGGGAGCTCGACTTCCTCGCCGGCGAGTATGGCCGAGAGGTCGGCGTTGAACTGCTTGAGGTCGAGGGCGTAGAGCGACTCGTAGTCGTAGTCGCCGCTTTCGTCGCAGGGTGTGCATTCGCGGTTGACGAAGTAGTCGTCGAGCGATATCATCTGCGGCTTGAGCAGGTTGGTCATCAGCTGGATGGCCAGGCGTTTGGTGGTGGTGGTCTTGCCCGATGACGAGGGGCCGGAGATGAGCACTATGCGTGCGCCGCCGCGGGCATAGCGGGCTGTTATCTCGTCGCTGATGCGGGCGAGCGCTTTCTCGTGCAGGGCCTCGGCCACGTTGATGAGGTCATGGGCTTTTCCGGCCTCGGTGTGGCGGTTGAGCTCGCTGACGTTGCTGACGCCGACGATGTGGTTGAACATCAGGTAGTCGGTGAAGGCGCGGTACATCTTTTCCTGCGGCACGGGGCGTGCGGGCTGCGTCGGGTCGGCGGCATCGAAGGGCAGCAGCAGGAATCCCTCTTTGTATCTCTGCAGGTCGAAGACGTCGATTATGCCCGTCGACGGAGCGAGCGCGCCGTAGTAGCTGTCGCATATGTCGCCGAGGGTATAGAATGTGGCGAAGAGCTCGCGTGTGGTCTGCAGCAGCTCGGCCTTGGAGTGCAGTCCCCGCTCCTCGAAGAGCTTCTCGACCTCGGGTGTCGGCAGCTGGTGCTTCACGAAGGGGAAGTCGGCGCCCGAGAGCGCGAGCATGTTGTGCTTTATGGCATCGACGAGGCTGTCGGTGATCTCGTCCACGCCGAAGAGGCGGCAGTAGTAGCCGTGGGAGATGGAGTGCTCTATGACGAGCCTTGTGCCCGGCACGACCGACTCGACGGCTGCGTAGAGCATCATGCACAGCGAGCGGGTGTAGACACGCGGGCCCGAGCCTGTGGTGCGGCTCTGGAACTCGATTATCTTGGGCTGGTATACGGCGTAGTCGAGGCCTTCGGTCTTGTTGTTGACGCGGCAGCAGATGGGGGCGAAGCCGAGTCGCGGCCCTATGGCAGCGGCTATCTCGGCCAGTGTGGCGCCGCCTTCGACGCTCAATGTCTCTTCGATGTTCTTGCAGTAGACGCTTATCATACCGGTGTGGGGTGTTAGTGATGAATGTTTCTGATGTCTCGGTCGATGTCCTTGTCGGGGCGGGCTGCCTCGGCTGCCTCGGCGTTCTTGGCAAGAATGGCGAAGCGGTATACGGCATCGTGCACGGCGTGTATGAATCCGGGC
>JAICZO010000109.1 GCA_029057255.1 Muribaculaceae bacterium
CAAGCGCGACTACCGCCACTTCAACATCCGCACCGTCGAGGGGCCCGACGACTTCGCCTCGATGAAGGAAGTGCTCACCCGCCGCTATACCCGACTGATGCAGGAAGGGCAGGGACTGCCGCAGCTCATCGTCGTCGACGGCGGCAAGGGACAGCTCAGCTCGGCCGTCGAAGCCCTCGACGAGATGGGGCTGCGGGGCACAATAGCCGTCGTAGGCATAGCCAAGCGACTCGAGGAGATATACTTCCCCGGCGACAGCGTGCCGCTGTACATCGACAAGAACTCCGAGACTCTGCGCGTGGTGCAGCACCTGCGCGACGAGGCGCACCGCTTCGGCATAACGCACCACCGCAACCGTCGCAGCAAGAGCGCTCTCGTGAGCGAGCTCGACGGCATCAAAGGCATCGGCCCCAAGACTGCCGAGGCTCTGCTGCAGCGCTTCAAGAGCGTCAAGCGCCTGCGCGAGGCGCCGCAGGCCGAAGTGGAGGCCGTCGTAGGCAAGGCAAAGGCCTCAATAGTGTGCAGTGCTCTGCGCCGGGCCGACAGCAACAACGAATAGACAACCATCAATTTTTTCGCGATATGAAAAAAGTAATATCACTCGTTCTCGCGGCCGTAGTGGCCGGCTCCGTATCGGCGTTGCCGCCGATGCGCACAGGTGCCGAGGCCAAGGCTGCCGCCGAGACTCCGTCAAACTTCAGCAAGCGACCGTTCAGACCGCTGATACCGTCGCGCTCACCCCGCAAGGCTGCCGCCGACATGCTCAAGACGGCACCGCAGCACCCGGTGGTACTCCGTAACAATGCTCCGAAAAACAACGCGCCCGTCCGCCGCTCGGTCAAGCTCAGCGACGGCCTGCAGCTGCAAGGCTCGGTCATATCATCGTCCGACTTCTCTTTCATGCCCGGCCTCTACACGGTGCCTCTGACAGCAGGCGAGAGCTTCGAGATGATAGGCTCGGGCATCTCGGTCGAATATGCCGGCTATGACGACGGCAACGGCAAGTACTATGTAGCCTCCATCCATGACTGGGGCATGGGCTTCGTCATCCCCGAGCTATACATCTACAGCACCGAGACATGGGAAGAACTGGATTACGCCGAGAACGTCGAGTTTTCAATCCTCGGCACCGACAATGCCATCGACCCCACCGACGGCAGCGTCTACGGCTGCTACTACAACAATGACTACAACAAGCTCACCTGGGCCAAAGCCGACTATGCAGCCGGCTCCAGCAAGGCTATCAGCACTCTGGCCGACGATGAGCGCATGTTCGGCGTGGCTTGCGACGCCAACGGTCAGTTCTACGCCGTGCTCGAGAACGGCAACTTCGTGCGCGTCAACAAGACAACGGGCGAGCTCACTGTCGTGGGCGACACCGGCCTGCGCCCCTACTACATGACAAGCGCCACCTTCGACGTCAAGAGCAACACCTTCATCTTCAGCTACGCCCCCGCCACAGGCAAAGGCTCGCTGTGGGCCATCGACCCCGCGACGGCCGAGGCGTCGCTCATCCTCGACTTCGCCGACAATAACGAAGTGACCGCTCTTACTGTCGTCAGCCCCGATGCCGAGCCGGGCGCACCCGCCGCTCCCGCGTTCGAAGCAAGCACAAACGGTGGCTCGCTGACAGTCGACTTCACCCTCACCATGCCCGACAAACTCTTCGACGGCTCCACCCCGGCCGACGCCGAAGCCGACTGGACTGTCATGCTCGACGGCAAGGCCGTCAAGACAGGCAAGGCAGCGTACGGTGATGTCGTCAAAGACTCCTACACCCTCCCCGCCGAAGGCCGCTACACCTTCAGCGCATATGCCGCCAATGCAGCAGGCCGCAGCCCCATCACAAAGGCCGACATCGTAGCAGGCACAGGCCTGCCCCTCGCTCCCGCAGGACTTAAGGCGGCGACCGACGGCAACGGCTCGGCATGGCTCAACTGGAGCGCCGTGACCGCATCGGCCGACGGCGGCTACATCGACCCCGCCGCAGTGACATACACCGTATGGCGCGACGGCGTGAAAGTGGCCGATAACATCTCCGACACCTTCTTCGAGGAGACTCTCGACATTCCCGACACATTCAAGAAAGTCAAGTACGCCGTCGAGGCATCATACGCCGGCAAGACTTCCGACCGTGCCGAGGCGTCGGTAGGCATCGGCTCCATTAAGCCGCCCTACGCCTGCACTTTCAGCAAGGCTTCCGACGACGGCCTCTACTCGGTCGAGAACACCAACGGCGACAACACCGAGTGGTACTTCTCGCCCTACTACGCCGCATTCAAGTATGACTACAGCAGCATCGCTGCCGACGACTGGCTCTTCACTCCCGCCTTCCACCTCGAGAAAGGCAACATCTACGAGTTCAGCTACAGCATAGCCGCCGGACACACCAACTATACCGAGCGCTATGCCGTGGCTATGGGCGCCGCTCCCACATCGGAGGCTATGGTCAAGCAGCTCGTGGCTCCGACCGAGTTCACCGGCGACCTCGGCGTATTCCGTACCGAGACCCTCACCATCAACCCCGAGCAGACCGGCACCTACTACTTCGGCTGGCACGCCATCAGCGACGCCTCGATGTTCATGATTCAGGTCAAGGACGTCAAAGTCAGCGCCCCGATGGCAGCATCGTCGCCCGCCGAAGCCACCGACATCACCCTCACACCCGACGCCGACGGCCACCTCGTGGTCAAGGGCAGCCTCAAGGCTCCCGCCACCGACATCAGCGGAGCGACTCTCACATCGCTGGGCACAGTCACCGTCACCCGCGAGGGCAAAGACGAGGCTGTCAAAGTCTTCAGCAACCCGACACCCGGCGCCGTGCTTGAGTTCACCGACTCCGACATCGCCGAGGCCGGCACATACACCTACACCGTGGCATCGACAGGTTCCGACGGCACCGTAGGCCGTGTAGCGCAGGCCTCCGTCATCGTCGGCCCGGTAGCTCCCGAGAACGTACCCGTCGTACGCCTTGTCGAAGGCGACACCCCGGGCACCGTCATCCTGACATGGGATGCTCCAGAATTAAATGTCGAGGGCAATCCGCTCAACCCCGACAACATCACATACATGGTCTATGTGGCAGGTGAGGGCAACGTGGCTCACGAAGTGCTCGACGCCCCCGTCACAGAGCGCGAGGCACGCTTCACCGTCTGCGAGCCCTCGGAGATGGCGTTCGCAGTCTTCTACGTGTCGGCATTCAACCTCGGGCTGGAGTCGAAAGGCCTCACACGCTCGCCGATGGTACCCGTCGGCAAAGCCGAGAAAATCCCCTACCGCCAGAGCTTCAACGCGGAGGACCGCAAGGGCACGCTCCTGGGCTACATCATCCCCGAGAACTCATACTCCGAAGTCAAGATCGGCAGCTATGCAACAAGCGGCGTAGCCGCACAGGACGGCGATGACGCCTTCATCAGCATCTACTGCTCCGGCCAGTACGAGCAGCCCGAGTTCTTCACCGGCAAGCTCGACATCTCGGGCGCGGCAACTCCCGCCGTCACTCTCTACCACTATGTATGGTCGGGAGCCGACGCCAACACCTTCGACGTAGTGGCCGTCAACCGTCAGGGCCTCGAGTCGCTGCTCGGCACCGTCGACCACTCCAAGGGCTGCACCGAAGGCTGGAACATAGCACGCTTCAGCCTCGAGAACCTCATCGACAAGGAAGTCAGAATCCTCGTGCGCGTCAATCCCGTCACACACGAGAACATGTTCTTCGACAACATCACCGTCAGAGACCTGCCCGACTTCGACCTCGCAGCATCGGCTGTGACCGTACCCTCGCGCGTGGAGGCTCTCAAGGAATTCACCGTCAAGGTGTCGGTGGCCAACCTCGGCATCGAGCCTTGCGAGGGATACACCGTCGAGCTGCTCCGCGGCGGCAAGGCTGTGGCCGAGCTCAAAGGCCCGCAGACCGAGCCGGGCAAGGAAGTGACCATAGACTTCATACAGACCCTCGAGCCTACTGCCGAGACCCCCGTCGAGTACTCGGCACGAGTGACCATTGACGGCGACAGCGACGAGGCCAACAACACCTCGCCCGTGGCCACGACATCTCTCATCATACCCAAGCTGCCCGCAGTCAACGACCTCGCGGCCACCCGCACGGCATCGGGCATCAGCCTGAGCTGGACAGCACCCTCGACAGCAGGCTACGACGCCAAGGATGTCGAGGACTTCGAGGACGGCAAGGCATGGTCGGGCGAAGTCGACGGCTGGACGATGGTGGACCGCGACGGCGCACAGATAGGTACCCTCGACGGTGCCGCGCTCCCCGAAGCCGCCGGCATGCGCACCCGCCACGCATTCTTTGTCTTCGACAACGATGACGAGGACCTGATGCTCTACAACCCCGCTCTCGCAGGCGTCTTAAAGGCCCGCTCGGGCAGCAAGTGCCTCGTGGCGATGTACTCTCTCGACGTAGTCAAGGGCCAGGACGACTGGGCTATCTCACCCGAGCTCACGGGCAAGGCTCAGAGAATCTCGTTCTACGCCCGCAGCTTCCACCCCGAGTATCTCGACAACATGGAAGTGCTCTACGCCACCGAGAACACCACCGACCCCGACAAGTTCGTATCTCTCTGCCCCGAAGGCGCAGTCAAGGTGCCCCAGCTGACCGATGCCATAGGCAACGCGGCATACACCCTCTATGAGTACGACCTGCCCGAAGGTGCCCTCCGCTTCGCCATACGCGCCGTCAACCCCGGCGGCGAAGGTCTGATGCTGATGGTCGACGACGTCAAGTTCGACGTGGCCAACCCCGTGCTCGAAATCAAGGGCTACACCATCTACCGCGACGGCGCCGTCATCGGCACCGCCGACGCCTCGGCCACAAGCTTCACCGACAGCGAGGCCGGCAGCGCGGCACACCGCTATAACGTAGTGGTCAACTTCAACCGCGGCATTTCGGCAGCATCCAACAACGCCGATCTCACCGCCGGCATCGAAGGCGTCGCAGCAGCAGCCTGCCGCGTATACGCCGACCGCCGTCACATCGTGGTCGAAGGTCTTGCCGCCGACGCCACCGTGGCAGTACACGCCACCGACGGCCGCTGCCTATACAGCGGCACCGGCAATGTCCGCGTGGCAGTGCCCGCAGGCATCTACCTGGTGAGCGCAGGCAGCGAAATATCAAAAATCATCGTGCGCTAAGCCACCAACCAAGACACAGCAAAGGAGCGGAGCCGACGGCCCCGCTCCTTTTTTGTGTCGGCGGCCGGAACAATATGCGGCCGTGGGGCGTTACTATTGTCGAAGCACATTATAAATGTAAATTATTTTTAGACATGAGACTCAAGAAGATACTTATGCTCGGCCTTATCGCTGTCGCCGGTATGTTCGCCGCAAAGGCCGACACCTACTCGCGCGACGTCAACACCCTGCCCCAGGCAGCACGGCTGACACTCTCCAACAACTTCAAGGCTAAGGTCAGCGTCATCAAGATAGACAAGGACCTCGGCAGAGTAAGCGACTACGAAGTAGTGCTCACCGACGGCACCGAGATACAGTTCGACCGCGACGGCAACTGGAAAGAAATAGAGATGCCCGTCAACAAGGGTGTGCCCGAAAAATTCCTGCCCAAAGAAATCAACGACTACATCAAAGACAACCATAAGGGCGAGAAAGTAGTCGGTCTCGAGAAAGAACGCTCGGGCTTCGAAGTCACCCTCTCGAACGACCTCGACCTGAAATTCGACCGCAACGGCAACTTCGTGCGCTACGACTGACAGTCATCCATTTAACACTATTTAATATAAGTGTCTTGATTTTTACCGCTACCTTTGCGGTCTGAACCAAGACACTTTTTTACTGACTGTCATGAATATCATAGTATATGACGAGCCCGCCGTACGTGCGGAGCTTCTCCCTCTGACCTACACACGCCCCGTCGGAGCAGTCCGCGTCGGCATCGACACAATAGCCGAGAAATGGCAGGCAATGCTGCCCGGCGAGTACTCATGGGACGTCGCAGCCGACTATCTCCGTGAGAAATATGTACCCTGCGACGACCCCGACGCACTGCGCGTGGCCGGACACGTAATCCCCGACCGCGCTCTTGCCGAAGCTGTGGCGGCACTCGCCGACGGCGAGCGACTCGTCAGCGGCGATATCGAGATAGCACGCAGGGGCAGCGGCGACACTGCCGTGGAATACGACGGCGAGGTAAGCGCCGTCATGCACCTCTACGACATCTTCATGCTCAACCACGACGCGCTCTGCGCCGACTTCGGCCGCCTCACCTTCGGCCGTCAGTCGCAGGAGATAAGCTCTGCCAACACCGTCATCGGCGACCCCTCGCTCATCTTCATCGACGAGGGCGCTCGTGTGGAGGGCGCATTCCTCAACACATCGCACGGCCCAATATACATCGGCGCCGACGCCGAAGTCATGGAAGGCTCGATGCTCCGCGGCCCCGTGGCACTGTGCCCGCACGCCGTCGTCAACATGGGAACCAAAATCTACGGCGCGACAACGCTCGGCCCCTGGTGCAAGGTCGGCGGTGAGCTGAACAACGTCGTCATGCAGGCATACTCCAACAAGGCTCACGACGGTTTCCTCGGCAACGCTGTCATCGGCGAGTGGTGCAACCTCGGCGCAGGATGCGTGGCCTCAAACCTCAAAAACGACTACACCCCCATACGCCTGTGGAACTATCCCCAGGCTCGCTTCCTCCGCACCGGACTCCAGTTCTGCGGCCTCATCATGGGCGACCACTCCAAGGCCGGCATCAACACCATGTTCAACACCGCCACCGTGCTCGGCGTGGGCGTCAACATCCACGGCTCGGGATTCCCCCGCAACTTCGTGGCATCGTTCAGCGAAGGCTCCACTGCCGGATACTCCGACGTGTCGATGACCAAGTTCTTCGAGATTGCAGAGCGCATGATGGCACGCCGCCATGTCGAACTCACCGAGGCCGACCGACGCATGTTCTATGCCATTCGCCAGGCTGCCGAGGCGTTCAAAGGCTGAAGACTATGATAGAAGCACCTTACGCACCCGCTCACGACCGCTACGAGTGCGGCATGCAGTACCGTCGCTGCGGCCGCAGCGGCATCCTGCTGCCCGTCGTATCGCTCGGTTTCTGGCACAACTTCGGCGAGACAGCCCCTCTGGAGCGCAGCAAGCGTATTATGCGCTACGCCTTCGACCACGGGGTGTGCTCCTTCGACCTGGCCAACAACTACGGCCCGGGCTACGGCACGGCCGAAGAGACCTTCGGACAGATATACCGCAAGTCGTTCCGCCCCTTCCGCGACGAGATGTTCGTCGCCACCAAGGCCGGATACGACATGTGGCCCGGCCCTTACGGCAACTGGGGCTCACGCAAGTACCTCATGGCATCGCTCGACCAGAGCCTCGCCCGCATGGGGCTTGACTACGTCGATGTCTTCTACAGCCACCGCTTCGACCCCGAGACACCCCTCGAGGAAACGCTGCAGGCGCTCGTCGACATAGTGCGGCAGGGCAAGGCGCTCTATGCCGGCATATCGCGATGGCCGCTCGAAGCCACTCGCTTCGCGCTCGACTATCTCCGCCGCCACGACACCCCGTGCCTGCTCTTCCAGGACCGCTACAACATGCTCGACCGCAAAGCCGTCGACAGCGGCGTGCTCGACGCGGCCGCCGACGGAGGCTCGGGCTTCATCGCCTTCTCGCCTCTGGCGCAGGGACTGCTCACGTCGCGATACTTCGGCGGCATACCCGCCGGCTCGCGCGCCGACCAGGGCCGCTTCCTCAAGGCCTCTCAGATTTCCGACGCCGTCGTCGAGAGGCTGCTGCGCCTCAATGACATCGCGGCTCAGCGCGGACAGACCCTCGCCGAGATGGCTCTCGCATGGGTGCTCTCCGACAGCCGCGTGACGTCGGTCATCGTCGGCTGCAGCTCCACCGAGCAGCTCGCCGACTCGCTCAAGGCCGTCGACAACACCGTGTTCTGCCCCGAAGAACGTGCCGCCATCGACAGGCTGTCGGCCGAAATAGCGGCATTGATATAGACTTGGGTAAGTTTTTTCAATAAACTTGTTCGTTATTGATATTTTTATTAATTTTGCGCCATTAACAAGCAATCCGACGTGAAAGCGACCGCTTCATATAGCATTTTTCCCGCAGTCATGATGCCCAAGGGCATGATGATGGGTATGATGTGTATGTGCAGCCGACCGAGCCGGATGTAATACTTTGTCACGTATTTACTCATCATAATCCGGCTCCGCAAGGACGCCGGATTTTTTTTCATATAAATCTATCATGGACTATTCGAGACTCCGATTCTCAACCCGACAGATTCATGCCGGACTCGACCCCAACCCTCAGACAGGCGCACGCGGCGTCGCAAAATATCCCACCGCCGCCTACCGCTTCCGCACCTGCGACTACGCCGCCAACCTCTTCGAGCTAAGCGAGCCGGGCAATAAGAACCCCACATCGTCGGCCTGCGAAGAGCGTGTGGCCGCACTCTACGGAGGCTCCTACAACCTTTTCCGCCACTCGCTGCGACGCCTCGGCTTCGAGGACGTCGAGGACATTATCGAAGACTTTGAACAAGCATTCAGCCATGTCGAGTGAACCCGTTATACTGAGGCTCCACGAGCCCTTCACCCTTGAGTCGGGTGAGAAACTTCAGGAGTTCTGCATCGCCTACCACACCTACGGCCGCCTCAACGAGCGCCGCGACAACGTGGTGTGGGTATGCCACGCCCTGACCGCCAACAGCGATGTGGCGGACTGGTGGCCGCACACGGTCGAGGAAGGCGCCTTCCTCGACCCCGAGAAATGGTATGTGGTATGCGCCAACATCATAGGCTCGCACTACGGCACCACAGGACCGCTGCACATCAACCCCGAGACCGGCACGCCCTACTACGCCGCCTTCCCCGCCTTCACCATCCGCGACATGGTGGAGGCTCACCGCCTACTCGCCCGCGAGTTGGGCATCGAGGGCATACACGCCCTTGTCGGCAGCTCTGTCGGCGGATTCCAGGCCATCGAGTGGGCGGCCCTCGAGCCTGACCGCTTCGGCAGACTGATACTGATAGCCACCGACGCCAAGGCATCGCCCTGGACTATAGCCATCGACGAGACCCAGCGCATGGCCATACTCTCCGACCCCACATACGGGCAGGAGCGCCCCGACGCCGCCGAAGCCGGTCTGGCCGCCGCACGCGCCATAGGCCTGCTCACATACCGCGGCCCCGAAGGCTACAACCTGAGCCAGCAGGACAGGCCCGATGCCCCGGCGGGCAGTCCGCACCGCGCATGCACATACCAGCGCTACCAGGGCGAGAAACTCGTACGCCGCTACAACGCATACTCCTACGTGGCCATTCTCGACGCCTTCGACACTCACGACACAGGACGCGGACGCGGCGGCGTCGAGGCGGCGCTCGGCCGTCTGTCATGCCCCGCCATCGTCATCGGCATAACGACCGACATCATCTTCACCCCGGCCGAGATGCGCCGGCTCGCGGCAATGATTCCCGGTGCCGTTTACCGCGAAATAGAATCACCCTTCGGTCACGACGGTTTCCTTGTCGAGCACCGACAGCTTAACGAACTCTTAGTACCCTTCATCAATGGATAAGAAAATCAACATAGGTCTCTTCGGCTTCGGAGTCGTCGGCCAGGGACTGTACACCGTGCTCCGCCACGCCACCAACGCCCATGCCGAGATACGCCGCATATGCGTCCGCTCGCTCAACAAACCCCGCAGCGTGGAGGCTCCCGCCGAACTCTTCACAACTTCTGCCGACGAGCTCCTCAACGACCCCGACATCAACCTCATCGTCGAAGTAATCGACAACGCCGAGGCCTCGTACAGCATAGTCAGCCGCGCCCTGAGCAAGGGCATACCCGTGGTGTCGGGCAACAAAGCCATGATAGCCCGACACCTGCCCGAGCTGATAGAGCTGCAGCAGCGTCACAGCGTGGCACTGCTCTACGACGCGTCGTCGTGCGGCTCGATACCTGTCATCCGCAATCTCGAGGAGTACTACGACAACGACCTGCTGCTCGAAGTGAAAGGCATCCTCAACGG
>JAICZO010000011.1 GCA_029057255.1 Muribaculaceae bacterium
CCGGTGAGACACAGATCGAGACCGACCGCCGTATAATCCTCGACAAGATATCGCGTCTGAAAGAAGAGCTGCGTGCCATCGACCGCCAGAAATCGGTGCAGCGCAAGAACCGCGGCAAGCTCACCCGAGTGGCACTCGTCGGATACACCAACGTCGGCAAGTCCACGCTGATGAATCTCCTCAGCAAGAGCGACGTCTTTGCCGAGAACAAACTCTTCGCCACCCTCGACACCACAGTGCGAAAGGTAGTCATCGAGAACCTGCCCTTCCTGCTGTCCGACACCGTAGGATTTATCCGCAAGCTCCCCACCCACCTTGTCGACTCGTTCAAGTCGACCCTCGACGAAGTGCGTGAAGCCGACGTCCTCGTGCATGTGGTCGACATCTCGCACCCCAACTTCGAGGAGCAGATCGAAGTGGTCGACCGCACCCTGCGCGAAGTGTGCAACGGCGCCGACAAGCCCATGCTCCTTGTCTTCAACAAAATCGACGCCTTCAGCTGCGTGCCCAAGGACGCCGACGACCTTACGCCCAAAGAGCGCTGCAACATCACCCTCGACGAGCTCAAGGCATCGTGGATGGCCAAGATGAACGACAACTGCGTATTCGTATCTGCAAAAAAAGGCATCAACATCGACGAGCTCAAGGCACGCCTCTACCAGATGGCGCGAGAGATACACCTCACCCGTTTCCCCTACAACGACCTCCTCTATCAGACATACGACGAGGAGACACAGCAGTGATATGCTATAGCTTAAACCATATATTTCCGGCCGGTCGTGACATGTTCACAGCCCGGCCGGAAAATTATTTGTCAGTCCGGTTTTTTTTTATTAATTTCGCCTCATAACAAAACGAAAAACACATTCCCCCTGTACAACACAGATATGGATACAACAATTCTCAACAAGGCTGCGGACAATATCCGTATTCTTGCAGCCTCGATGGTCGAAAAGGCCAAATCGGGACACCCCGGCGGCGCTATGGGCGGCGCAGACTTCGTGAACGTACTTTTCTCGCGCTTCCTCGTGACAGACCCCGACGATCCCACCTGGTTTGCCCGCGACCGTTTCTTCCTCGACCCCGGTCACATGTCGCCGATGCTCTACTCGGTGCTCGCACTCGCCGGCCACTACACCCTCGACGAGCTCAAGCAGTTCCGCCAGTGGGGCTCCGTGACTCCCGGTCACCCCGAGCTTGACCCCGAGCGCGGTGTCGAGAATACATCCGGCCCCCTCGGCCAGGGTCATACAATGGCCGTAGGCTGCGCTATCGCAGAGCGTTTCCTCCAGGCCCGTTTCGGCAATGTTGTGTCCCACAAGACATACGCCTTCATCTCTGACGGCGGCATCCAGGAAGAAATCTCGCAGGGCGCCGGCCGTATCGCAGGCTACCTCGGACTGTCCAACCTCATCATGTTCTACGACTGCAACGGCGTGCAGCTCTCGACTATGGTCGACGCTGTCGACACCGAAGACTATGCCGCCAAGTACCGCGCATGGCACTGGAACGTCCTCGAAATCGACGGCAACAACCCCGAGGAAATCGCCAAAGCAATCTGCGCTGCTGAAGCCGAGACACAGAAACCGACCCTTATCATCGGTCGCACCATCATGGGCAAAGGCGCTGTCAAAGCCGACGGAGAGTGCTTCGAAGGCCAGTGCTCGACCCACGGCCAGCCCCTCGGCAAATCCGGCGCCGACTTCGCCGCTTCGATCCGCAACCTCGGCGGCAACCCCGACGAGCCCTTCGCAATCTTCCCCGAAGTCGCCAAGCTCTATGCCGACCGCCGCGACGAGCAGCGCCGCATAGTGGCACAGCGCCGCGCCGAATATAAGGAATGGGCCGAAGCCAACCCCGCCCTCGCAATCGAGCTGAAGGGTTACCTCGAAGGCGTACTCCCCGAAATCGACTACACCGCCATCGTACACAAGGCCGACATCTCGACACGCCAGGCCTCGGCCGACGTGCTCAGCGTCCTTGCCGAGAAAGTAGGCAACATGATTGTGTCGTCGGCCGACCTCGCCAACTCCGACAAGACCGACGGCTTCCTCAAGAAGACACACGCATTCACCAACGGCGACTTCTCCGGCGCCTTCCTCCAGGCAGGCGTGGCAGAGCTTACAATGTCGTCGATTATGAACGGTATCGCCCTCCACGGCGGTGTCATCGGCGCATGCGGCACATTCTTCGTCTTCTCCGACTACATGAAGCCCGCCGTACGCCTTGCAGCACTCATGGAGCTGCCTGTCAAGTATATCTGGACACACGACGCATTCCGCGTAGGCGAAGACGGCCCCACCCACGAGCCTATCGAGCAGGAAGCCC
>JAICZO010000110.1 GCA_029057255.1 Muribaculaceae bacterium
AGCACCATCGTAGTGCTCTGGCGCGAGTTCCTGCCCCTGTGCCGCTCGTTCTTCACCTTCAGGCGCGACGACAACTTCTACTACGTTTGCAAGATACTCGTGTCGTGCATCCCGGTAGCAATAGTCGGCCTTTGCTTCAAAGACACCATCGAGACCTTCTTCGGACAGGAACTGACCCTTGTAGGCTTCTGCCTCTGCGTCACCGCCGCCCTGCTCTCCTTCTCATACTTCTTCCGCACCCGTCCGCTCGAGACCAACAAGCTGACAGGCCGCACCTACCGCCCGCGCGACATCAGCTTTGTCGACGCATTCGTGATAGGCTGCGCGCAGGCCGTGGCAGTGCTCCCGGGCCTTTCGCGCTCCGGCACCACCATCGCCACCGGTATCCTCATCGGCGACAAGCGCGAGCAGGTGGCACAGTTCTCATTCTTCATGGTCATCATACCCATCCTGGGCGAAGCGCTGCTTGACATCAAGAAGATGTTCGGAGTCGAGGCCGTCGACGCCGCAGCAGGCGTAGCCGACGCCTCAATCGGCATCGTGCCCGTCATCGTCGGATTCCTGGCATCATTCATCGTCGGATGCCTCGCATGCAAATGGATGCTCTCGCTCGTCAAGAAAGGCAAGCTCGTCTGGTTTGCACTCTACTGCCTCATCGTGGGTCTGATATGTATCGCCAAAGGCTACAACCTCTTCTGATCATGAACTTTATCGAAGGAGAAATACTTTGCGTCGACAAGCCCCTCGGCTGGACGTCGTTCGATGCCGTCAAGCGACTGCGCGGCGCCCTCACACGCCGCCTCGGCGTCAAGAAAATCAAAGTAGGCCACGCAGGCACACTCGACCCTCTCGCCACCGGAGTCATGATAGTATGCACCGGACGCGCCACCAAACGCATCGACGAGCTTCAGGCAGGCATCAAGGAGTATGTAGCCACGATAGCCCTCGGCGCCACAACCCCGTCGTTTGACCTCGAGACCGAAATAGACGCCACATACCCCACCGAACACATCACCCGCGAACTGGTCGAGGAGACACTCACAAAGTTCACAGGCCGCATCGAACAGGTGCCCCCGGCCTTCTCGGCATGCAAAGTCGACGGCAAACGCGCCTACGACCTCGCCCGCAAAGGACGCGAAGTCGAACTCAAGCCCAAGATTCTTGTCATCGACTGCATCGAGCTGCTCGAGTTCGCGCCCGACTCCATCACCGTAAGAGTCGTGTGCAGCAAAGGCACATACATACGCGCCCTTGCCCGCGACATCGGTGCCGCACTCGGCAGCGGCGGACACCTCACAGCCCTGCGCCGCACACGCGTGGGCGACATACACATCGACAAGTGCCTCGACATGCAGCAGGCCGACGAACTGATACGCACTGTCGAGATAGAAATGCCTGAAAAATAACGCAGAAAACTGACACATACATTTTAAGATGAAGCTATCACAGTTTAAATTCCATCTTCCTGATGAACTTATCGCCTCTCACCCCACCCCCGACCGCGATGACGCGCGCATGATGGTGGTAAACCGCAAGACAGGCGAGATATCTCACCATATATTCAAAGACCTTCTCGACTACTTCGACGACCAGGACGTGATGGTGTTCAACGACACCCTCGTCTTCCCCGCCCTCCTCTACGGCAACAAAGAGAAGACCGGTGCCAGAATCGAAGTATTCCTTCTGCGCGAACTCAATGCCGACAACAAGCTGTGGGACGTACTCGTCGAGCCCGCCCGCAAAATACGCATCGGCAACAAACTCTACTTCGGCGACGACGAGTCGATGGTAGCCGAAGTAATCGACAACACAACATCGCGCGGCCGCACGCTGCGATTCCTCTACGACGGCCCCCACGACCAGTTCAAGAAGGACCTCTTCGCACTGGGCATGACGCCGCTGCCCCCCTACA
>JAICZO010000111.1 GCA_029057255.1 Muribaculaceae bacterium
GGTATGCGCGCTGCACGGTGCCGAAGCTGTGAATGTCGCCGATAACCTTCTCGACGATGGATGTGGGGATGGCGAAGGAGCAGCCGGCGTAGGTGCCTGTCTGTGAGTATATGGCGGTGTTGATGCCGACGAGCTCGCCGCGAAGGTTGACGAGGGCGCCGCCGGAGTTGCCGCTGTTGAGGGCGGCGTCGGTCTGAATGTACGACTCGATGCCTCCGCGGCCGGGTGTGCGTGTGGCGCTCGATATGTTGCGCGCCTTGGCGCTGACGATGCCCGACGTGACTGTCGACGTGAAGCCGAAGGGGTTGCCGACGGCAAGCACCCACTCGCCCACGTGGAGGTCTTCGGACTTGCCCATCGGGATGACGTGGAGGTCGGGAGCCTCGATTTTAATCAGGGCAAGGTCGGTGTCGGGGTCGGTGCCGATGACTGTGGCGTCGAAGTTACGGTTGTCGTTGAGGGTCACTTCGAGGCGCTCGGCACCGTCGATGACGTGGTTGTTGGTGACGATGTATCCGTCCTTGCTGATGATGACGCCCGAGCCGAGGCCTACCTGCTGCTGCCTCGGCTGCTGCCGTGGCTGCTGGGGCTGTCGGCGGGGTGTGCCGAAGAAGAAGTCGAAGATGTCGCCGGAGTACATGTCGGGCGAGCCTTGCGACGACCGCGGTGTGGCGAAGCTTTTGACCGACACCACGCCGTTGACGGTCTGCTCGGCGGCGGTTATGAAATCGTCCTGCGAGATGAAGCGTGCCGGAGCGGCGGCGCTGCTGCTGCCGGAGCGTGCTTCGGGTGTTGACGAAGAGGAAGAGCTGTCTGCCGACCCTAAAGTCTGCACCGCACCGTGGAGTGCGATGGCTGCGAGCGCGCCGGCTGTCAGTGTGATGATAATTCCTTTTTTCATAGCAAATATGCAAATATATTATTGTAGATAGATTGTAGTGCTTATTGCAAAAATAATGCTAAAGTGTCACACTTAGGTCTGTCGTTATATTTTATTTGCTCTTTTGCCTTGTTTTTAGCTTTATTCAACAAATGCCGTGTCGTTGCGTACCATGCCGGCGAGAGTGTCCATGTCGCGGTGAGCCTCTTTTGTGACAAGATAGCTGTCAATGGCCCTGACATGGGATGCGCGGTGCAGGTCGGTGCCTATGAAGTCGACCAGATTCTGCCCGATGAGGTACTCGGCAATCTTCCTTTCGGCTTTGCCGTAAGCTCCGGCGAGACTCAGCAGGTTGATCTGGAACATGAG
>JAICZO010000112.1 GCA_029057255.1 Muribaculaceae bacterium
ATTTATATGTGTTTTATTTTATTTCTGAGTTGTTTATCCGAGACGCTTGCGGTAGAACACGAAGTCGCGGCCGAGATATTTCTCTCTGACGACGGGGTTCTCGGCAAGTTCTTCCGACGTGCCCTGGAAGAGTATCCGCCCCTCGAAGAGCAGGTATGCTCGGTCGGTGATGCGGAGGGTCTCCTGAGCGTTGTGGTCGGTAATCAGGATGCCTATGTTCTTGTCCTTGAGTTTGTATACGATGCTCTGGATGTCTTCGACGGCAATAGGGTCAACGCCGGCGAAAGGCTCGTCGAGCATGATGAATGCCGGGTTGATGGCGAGGCAGCGGGCTATCTCGGTGCGTCGGCGCTCGCCGCCCGACAGCTGGTCGCCGAGGTTGCGGCGCACCTTCTGGAGTCTGAACTCCGATATGAGGCTCTCGAGCTTGTCGCGCTGCTCTTCCTTGGTCATGCCTGTCATCTGCAGCACGGCGCGAATGTTGTCCTCGACGCTGAGCTTGCGGAATACCGATGCTTCCTGAGCGAGGTATCCGATGCCGTTCTGCGCGCGTTTGTAGACGGGGTATTTGGTGATGTTGAGGTCGTTGAGGAAAATCTGCCCTTCGTTAGGCTCTATCAGTCCGACAGTCATGTAGAATGTCGTGGTCTTGCCGGCACCGTTGGGCCCGAGCAGTCCTACAATCTCGCCTTGTGTGACGTCGATCGATACGTGGTTGGCCACGGTGCGCTTGCCGTATTTCTTGACAAGGTTGTCGGTGCGGAGCACCATCGGCTTATTCTCGACGGTAATCTCCTCGGTCAACCCCGAAGCGTCGGCCTCGACCCTGATGTCGGTCACTATGTCGGCGGCGGCAAAGGGGTCGGGGAGCACCGATGATGCTTCCTTGTCGTTATCGCGGTGTCTTGCTATGAGCCCCATGCGGTCGTCAGCACTGTGTTGTTACGCCGCGCATGCTGCCGTGGCGGAGGCGGCTTTCGATATAGTCGGTGAGCAGGTTGATTGCCACTATGTTGCTTCCGCCCTGGGGCACGATGAGGTCGGCGTGGCGCTTGCTCGGCTCGATGTACTGCATGTGCATGGGCTTGAGGATGTCCTGATAGCGGTTTATCACAATCTCGGGTGTGCGCCCGCGCTCGATGCAGTCGCGTGCGATGACGCGGATGAGGCGGTCGTCGGGGTCGGCGTCGACAAAAACCTTGATGTCAAGCATGCTGCGCAGGGTGGGGTCTGTCAGCACGAGGATGCCTTCGACGATGACGACGTCGGAGGGTGTCACTTCGACAGTCTCCGGCTGGCGTGTACAGGTGAGGTACGAGTATGTGGGCATCTGTATTGTCTCGCCTTCTTTCAGGCGGCGCAGATGCTCGACAAGCAGTGACCACTCGATGGCGTCGGGCTCGTCGAAGTTGATTTTGCTGCGCTCTTCAGGCGGGATGTGACTCGAGTCCTTGTAGTAGGAGTCCTGCGGCATCACTGCCACTTCTCCTGCCGGGAGGCTGCTTATGATTTTGTTGACGACGGTGGTCTTGCCCGAACCGGTACCGCCTGCTATGCCTATTACTAACATGCTTAATGAGGTTTTACGATATAAGGGTTGCTCTTCAATGGCACGAAGTTACGAAAAAAATGCCGAACAGCCAAAACGGCGCCGGGCGCCCGCAACTGTGTCGTGTTATTTCACTCCTTTGGCGCCTTTCACTCCTTTGGTGCCTCCGCCGAGGGCGAAGATGTTGGCGTCGTAGCTGACCGTCTTCGAGTCCTGCTCGCGCTTGCGCTTGAAGGCGAGGCGGACGAGGTTGTCCATGAGTTCGTCGAAGCGCAGTCCTGCTGCCTCCCAGAGGTAGAAGGAGAGCGAGCCGGGTATGGTGTTTATTTCGTTGACGTAGATGCGGCGGGTGACGGCGTCGATCATCATGTCGACGCGGCTGACGCCGTGGCACGACAGCACGCGGAATGTCTCGCCGGCGAGGTGGCGTATCTGCTCGGTCTCGTCGGCGGGCAGGTCGGCGGGTATGCGCTTCTGAGCTGCGTGCATGCCGCGGTTGTCCTTGCTTCCGCCCATGTATTTGTCGGTGTATGACAGAATCTCGCCGCTCTTGATAGGCTCTTCGAGCACCGAAGTGCGGTATTCGTCGCAGTCGCCGAGCACCGAGCAGTTGATTTCCTGCAGGTTCTCGACCATGTCCTCGACGATGATGCGGGTTGAGTAGCGTCGTGCGTCGTCGACACGCTCGAGGAGCTGCTCGCGGTTCTCGGCGCGGCCGATGCCGACGCTCGAGCCGAGGTTGGCGGGCTTGACGATGACGGGGTATCCGATTTTCGACTCTATCTTGGCGATGAGGTTGTCGCGGTCGGCAAACCACTGCTTGTCGGTGAACCATACATAGTCTACCACGGGTATGCCGTCGGCCTGGAGTATCATCTTCATAGTGATTTTGTCCATGCCGTTAGCCGATGCGAGAGTGTTGCAGCCGGCGTAGGGTATGCCTATGGTCTCGAGGACGCCCTCGAAGATGCCGTCCTCGCCGTTTGAGCCGTGGAGCACGGGTATCACCACGTCGAGAGTGGCGGCCACGTCTGAGCCGAAGAGTTTCTTAGCGGCCTTGTAGAGGGTGTAGTCGCCGTAGACGGGCTTCATGTATACTTCGGTGCACTGGCGGAGCAGAGCGGGTATGTCGCGGTAGTTCTTGACATCGGTAAGGGCGTCGCCGGTATACCAGCGGCCCTGCTTGGTGATGTATACGGGCACGACGTCGTATTTGTCGCGGTTGATGGCGGCCATTGCCTGGTTGGCGGATATTACGGAAATCTCGTGTTCGGTGGAGCGGCCTCCGAAGAATACTCCTATGGTGGTTTTCATATTGTCGGTTTTCTATTTGAATGTATCCGGAAGATCGTTTTCATAAAGTACTGTGTCGCCGGGCGCTGCCATTGATGTGAGCAGAGCCTGCGCCTGGGCGAAGCTGTCGACGGGGCGTATGGTCTCGGGGTTCATGCCGCCGTCCTTGAGGCCGTCGACGATGGCGTCGCGGTTGTAGCGGCCTACGACGATGGCTATGTCGCAGCAGGATGCTGCCTTGAGGCCGAAGCGGCGGTTGAGCTCGTACTGCTCGTCGCCAAGCTCTATCATGCCCGGTGTGATGAGGAAGCGGCGGCCGGGCGTCATGGAGGCGAGAACGTCGAGAGCCATCGCCGAGCCTACGGGGTTGCTGTTGAAGGCGTCGTCGATGATGGTGAGTCCGCCGGGGACGCGGCGTATGCTCATGCGGTGCTCGACCTGCTCGATTTTCTCGACGGCGTAGCGTATCTCGGCGTCGGTCACGCCCATGTTCCGGGCGATGGCGACGGCGGCCAGCAGGTTGGAGATGTTGCACTCGCCGACAAGGTGTGTGTATAGCTCGAGGCTGTGGCCGTCGGCGGTGCGCACCACCTTGAAGCGTGTGCCCGCGGGCGAGTACTCGATGTCGGTGGCGATGTAGTCGGCGCCGTCGGTGTTCTTGACGGCGTAGCGCAGGCAGCGCACGTGCGACACGCTGCGGGCGGCGACAGGCTCGAAGTCGTTGTTGACCACGGCGAGGCCGTCGGCGGGCAGCGAGTCTACGAGCTCGAACTTGGTCGAGCATACGTTGTCAATAGTCTTGAACGACTCGAGGTGCTGGGGGCCTACGGCGGTGACGATGCCTGCCGAGGGATGCACCAGGTCGCATATCTCCTTGATGTCGCCGACCTGTTTGGCTCCCATCTCGACGACAAACACTTCGTGATAGGGCTTGAGCATCTCGCGTATGGTGCGCACCACACCGAGGGTGGTGTTGTAGCTGCCCGGTGTCATGAGGGTCTCGTAGTGCTCCGAGAGTATGCGGTAGAGGTAGTGCTTGGTCGTGGTCTTGCCGTAGCTGCCTGTCACGCCGACGATTTTCAGCCCGGGCATCGAGGCGAGGATGCGGGCGGCGTCGTTGTAGTAGCGGCGTGTTATGCGGTTCTCGACGGGCGTGAGCACGAAGTTGGCGGCGAGGATGAGGATGTGCGACATGCAGTAGGCGCCGGTGAGTGTCAGCGCTGCGGCGAAGATGCACTCGCCGGGGAAGAGCAGCATGGCTATGCCTGCCGCGATGGCGGCAATGACGAGCGCGGTGATGTAGATGCGCCTTGCACGCATGGTCATCACCAGCGGCTTCTTGTATTTGCGGCGGAAGAGGCTCAATCCGCACAGGAGTCCGAAGGCGGTGGTGAGCGCTGCCGAGAATGTGTGCGGCGCGAAGGGCGTCAGGGCGATGAAGAATACTATGATGCCGCAAAGACGCCAGCCTGATGTCGTGTCGTGCGACTCGGCGAGCCAGCGGCGGTAGCGCTCGGGGCGGTAGCTGTTCTGCTGGAACATCATCAGGCAGCGCCTTAGCTCGGTGCCGAGGCAGAAGAGCGCCGCCAAGGCAGCCGCTATGTATATTGTAGGTGCCATTATATATCTATGGTGTTATTCTGGTTTGAGGAAACTTTTTATGACGGCGGCAGTCTGTGCCGGACGGTCGAGGAAGGAGTAGTGCCCGGCCTCGGGGTAGCTCACAAGGCCGGCGTCGGGGATAAGGCGCTCCATGATGCGGGCGTCGCGCATGGGTGTGGCGGTGTCTTTCTCGCCCCATATCAGCAGTGCGGGAGCTTTGATCGACGGCAGCAGTCCGGTGAGGTCTTCGTTGACGACGCGGCTCATGATGGCGCGCATCTTCGGCGAGGCCTGGCGGTAGTCTGATGAGCCGGCTTTGCCGCGCATGCGGTCGATGGCCTCGTTGCCGCGGCTCTTGCCGAGCAGCAGGGGGAGAATCTTCTTGGCGGCCTTGAAGGTGTAGACCTTGACGTAGTAGCGCAGCGGGCGGCGGGGCTTTATGCCGGCGGCGTCGACGAGTATCACCTTCGATGTCTTGTTGCGGGAGGCGAACATGATGGCGATGCGGCCGCCGAAGGAGTGCCCAATGAGCACCGGGTCGGCGATGCCGAGACGCCGGCAGAACTCCTCGATAAACTGCGTGTAGCGGTCCACACCCCATACGTCGGCCGGCTCGGTTGAGGCTCCGAAGCCGGGAAGGTCGAGATTGTAGACCGTTGTCGCCGAGCCGGCTGCGGCCTGTGCGAGCACGGCGACGGTCGAGGCCTTGCAGCCCCATCCGTGCATGACAATCACAGGCTGCTGTCCGCAGCCCTCGATGTCGTAGCGCATGTTCACGCCATCTATTTCTATGGTCTTTTCCATCGTATGGTGTAAAAATCTCACAAAATTAGTCAATCATCGCGGACTGACGAAAAGTTTTCTCAAAAAAAACGCTAACTTTGCAGCCACTTATAATAAATAGTATAAGCAGTGTCAAGAAAAAGAAAAGTTCTTCCTGTCCTTCAGGATGTCGAGATAATCGATGTGGCGGCGGAGGGCAATGCCCTCGCGCGTGTTGACGATATGGTCGTGTTTGTGCCTTTCGGCGCTCCCGGCGACCGTGTCGACATTAAACTTGAGAAGAAAAAGAAATCATATGCGCAAGGCCGCATCGAGGCTTTCCGCAAGCGCAGCGACATCCGTGTCGAGCCCCGCTGCGAGCACTTCACCGTCTGCGGCGGTTGCCGCTGGCAGCATCTGCCCTACGACTACCAGCTCCGCTGCAAAAGGCAGCAGGTGGTCGACGCGCTCGAGCGCATAGCCAAGGTGGAGCTCCCCGGGATACCGGCGGCCTTAGGCAGCGACAATATATGGGAGTACCGCAACAAGATGGAGTATACTTTCTCCAACAAGTCGTGGCTGACATTCGAGCAGCTCAACAGCGGCTGCGAGTTCCCCGACCGCGATGCAGCAGGTTTTCATATCCCCGGCGCCTTCGACAAGGTGCTCGACATCGGCCGCTGTCATCTCCAGGATGACATCTCCAACCGTATGCGCCGCTTCGTCAAGGAGTACGGCAAGGCTCACGGCCTGCCCTTCTACGACCTGAAGGCGCAGTGCGGCTTCCTGCGCACGATGATGGTGCGCATAGCATCGACAGGCGAGATTATGGTAGTGGTAGTCGTCGGCGAGGACCGTCCCGCCGAGCTTAAGGCCATGCTCGAGGCCTTTGCGGCTGAATTCCCGCAGGTTACGTCGCTCATGTATGTCGTCAATACCAAGGTGAACGACACTATCGGCGACCTGCCTGTCGTCCTCTTCTCCGGCAAGGAGTATATCGAGGAGGAGATGGAGGGTCTGCGCTTCCGTGTCGGCCCCAAATCGTTCTATCAGACCAACTCTCATCAGGCATACCGCCTCTATCAGGTCGTGCGCGACTTCGCCCGCCTCACCGGCGACGAGCTTGTCTATGACCTCTATACCGGCACCGGCACTATAGCCAATTTTGTGGCCCGCAAAGCCCGGCAGGTGGTGGG
>JAICZO010000113.1 GCA_029057255.1 Muribaculaceae bacterium
GCCGTAGATCATAGCTTCGGGGCGGGGAGGGCAGCCGGGGACGAATACGTCGACGGGTACGATGTCCTCGATGCCTTTGGCCACGTGGTAGCTCTTGCGGAAGGGGCCGCCGGAGATTGCGCATGATCCGCAGGCGATGACGTACTTAGGCTCGGCGAGCTGGTCGTAGAGGCGGCGGAAGACGGGCACCATGCGGTGTACGATAGTACCTGCCACCATCATGAAGTCGGCCTGGCGGGGCGACGAACGGGCTACTTCCCATCCGAAGCGTGCCATGTCGAAGCGTGCTGCTCCGAGCGATACGAATTCGATACCGCAGCAGCTTGTGGCGAACGTGAGGGGCCAAATCGAGTTGGAGCGGCCCCAGTTGATAAGTTTGTCGAGCGAGCCTACCACGATGTTGGTGCCGCTTTCCTGAAGCTCCTTGACGAGCTTTTCGATATATTCGTTATCCTTCCAGGCCTCGTAGGGCATGGATTTTGTTGTTACTTCCATTCAAGAGCTCCTTTCCGCCAGGCGTAAACCAGACCTAAGACCAATATGCCGAAGAATACGGCGATGCTTAACAAACCATTGACGCCGAGTTCACGCATACGCACTGCCCAGGGGAAGAGGAATACTGTCTCGACGTCGAACATAAGGAACAGGATAGCAAAGAGGTAATATCCTACTTTGAACTGCGACATTGATTCGCCGCGGGTAGGAATACCGCACTCGTAGGCCTCCCCTTTCTGGGGGTTGAACGACCGCGGCGAGATGAGCTTGGCAATCCATAAAGCGAGGAATACCAGAGCCACGCCGGTGAGCAGGGCGGTGATGCCCAGCAGGCCGTTGTTCTCAATTCCAAAGATGGCTGATGATATCATATAGTTAACTGTTTTTATTTCATCGGTCTGTTGCTCATACGCCGACCGGGTGAAGTCGACGAATGATTGGTTTTGAAATGCTTGACAGCAAAGCGTTTACCGCACCTGCCCTGTCGGCCGGCGCATAATTAGCCCGCAATCGTGCTGCAAAGATACGATTTTTTGCGCAATTTTCTATATTATTGTGAAAAAAAGTTGAAGAGGCAGCGCGGGAGTATGCGGAAAACAGCCCTGTCGCGGATGGCGGCAGGGCTGTGAGGGCTTATCGTTGTGGCTGTGCCGGCTGTCAGATTGTGTAGCCGATGTAGTTGGACGGTGTGATGCGGTGCAGCTCGGCGCGAACGTCTTCGCTGATGCCTTCGAGGCCGTCGATGAATGTCGATATTGCGTTTTCGTCGACGACGCTGTTGGTGCGTGTGAGGGCTTTGAGCGCTTCGTAGGGCTTGGGGTAGCCTTCGCGGCGGAGGATGGTCTGTATGGCTTCGGCCACGACGCTCCAGCAGCCGTCGAGGTCGGCGGCGATGGCTTCGCTGTTGAGGATGAGTTTGCCGAGGCCTTTGAGTGTCGATTCGACTGCTATGAGGGTGTGCGACAGGGGCATGCCGATGTTGCGGAGGACGGTCGAGTCGGTGAGGTCGCGCTGCAGACGCGAGATGGGGAGCTTGGCCGAGAGGTGGCCCAGGAGCGCGTCGGCCACGCCGAGGTTGCCTTCGGAGTTCTCGAAGTCGATGGGGTTGACCTTGTGGGGCATGGCCGATGA
>JAICZO010000114.1 GCA_029057255.1 Muribaculaceae bacterium
GGCGAAGTGGCCTGTGGGCTCGCAGTTGAGGGTGATGATGTTGCGGACGCCCATGGCTCGCAGCAGCTGGGGCACGATGGTGCCGCCGACGGAGTTGACGGCGTCTACGGCGACGGTGAAGTCGGCCTTGCGGACGGCTTCGACGTCGACGAGGGGGAGGGCGAGCACTTGCTCGATGTGGCGGCGCACGTATGTGGTGTTGGTGAAGATGTGGCCCAGCTCGTGGACGGTGGCGAAGTCGAAGTCCTCGGCCTCGGCGATGCGGAGCACTTCGGCGCCTTCGGCGGCGTCGAGGAACTCGCCGCGCTCGTTGAGGAGCTTGAGGGCGTTCCACTGTATGGGGTTGTGCGAGGCGGTGAGGATGAGGCCTCCGCATGCGCCTTCGCCTGTGACGGCGAGCTCGGTGGTGGGTGTCGACGCCAGGTCGATGTCGACCACGTCGAAGCCCATGCCGGTGAGGGTGCCGGTCACGAGGCTCTTGACCATGTCGCCCGAGAGTCGCGCGTCACGACCCACGACGATGGTGCGGCTTGTCTTTGTGGTTGTTTTGGCTATGAATGTGGCGAAGGCTGCGGTGAACTTGACGATGTCAAGCGGGGTGAGACCCTCGCCGGCAGGGCCGCCGATGGTTCCGCGGATGCCTGAAATCGATTTGATAAGTGACATGGGGAAGGGTGTGTCGTTAGAAGTATTATTTATAATGTCGGTGTGATGTGTCGGTGCTGTGCGCTCACTGACGGCGCTCGTAGGTGAGGCTCCATAGATAGGGCTGCACGTCGGTCTGCTCGCCCGAGGGTCCCATCTGCGATTTGATGACGATGTTGACCCGGCAGTCGACGGGCAGGTATACGAGCGGGCGCTGTATGCCTACGCCCCAGTTGTATGACGACTGTATCTGGAAGTTGTTGTAGCGGAACCAGCAGGGGTTGAGCGATATGTTGTTGCCCTCGCCTGCGGGGAGCTCGCCGTCGATGTACCCGGCGAGGTCGTAGCGGGTGTAGCGGAAGTATATCTGCTCGTTGGTCTCGACCTTGTTGCCCTTGGTGCCGGGGTCGATGACCTGCATGTAGAGCATGCCGTCTTCGTCGAGGCGGTAGTAGGGGGCGTCGGGTCCGCACTCGAAGACAGTGTCGGCGGGGATGTCGAGCACTATTGTCTGGTCACAGAGGAAGTTGTTGACGTACATGTCTTCCTCGCTGAGGAGCTCGGCGTATGACTTGCTGTCGTCGCAGGCTGTCAGGGCAGAGGCGACGGCTATCGCGGCGAGAGCTGCTGTGGAGTATTTTTTCATTCTTTAGTGATGTATCGTTTTTTATTTTCCTCAAGTATCGACTCGAAGAGTGCGGCGGCATCCTCAAGCGAGCCGTAGAACTCGCCGCCGGCGGCGTTGAGGTGCCCGCCTCCGCCGAAGTTGTCGGCGCATACGAGATTGACAGGGAAGTCGCCCTTGCTGCGCATCGACACTCTGACGCAGTCCGACTCCTCGCGCATGAAGCAGCTGTATGTCACCTCGGGTATGGCCAGAGGGCGGTTGACAAGACCCTCGGTGTCGCCTTTGACGTAGTGGAAGCGGTTGAGCTCGTCGCGCGAGAGGGTGATGAGCGATGCGCCGTACTCGCTGAATACCTTCATCTTGTCGAGCAGTGCGTATGAGTTGAGCCGCAGACAGTTCTCGGAGAATGTGGCGAAGAGGCGGCGGTAGAGCTTCTCCTTGTCGGCGCCCTTGCGTATAAGCTCGGCCGTGACGACATACATCTCGGGGTCGGCGCAGTTGTAGGAGAAGTTGCCCGTGTCGGTCATCATGCCCGCCAGGATGCACTCGGCGGCATTGCGGTCGATGAAGCCGAAGAGCTCCAGCCGGCAGAGGAAGCGGAAGAGGAGGTAGCATGTGGCGGCCATCTCGGGA
>JAICZO010000115.1 GCA_029057255.1 Muribaculaceae bacterium
CATCCCCCCCCCACCCCCGGCCACCCCCGTTGGGGGGTGTGGGGCGCGGCGAACGAGCGGGGGCGGGGGGTGTTGGTGAGTGAGCCACCGCTGTTGCCGCCGAGGGCGAGGTTGAGCCAGAGGATGTTGCGGACGTCACGGAAGGGGTTCTTGCCGGACCAGTCCTTGCCTTCGCTTACGGGGTTGAAGGTCTGGTCAGAGTCGATGAAGTTGACGAGCATATCGTCGCACCAGAGCTCGATGCGGTCGGGCTCCCATACCATGCGCCATGTGTGGAACTCGTCGCCCCAGCCTTCGCCGAGGACTTTGTCGCTGACAGTAGCAGAGTTCCATACGTTGTTGCCGTAGCATACGTTGGCGTGGATGCACTTGCCGTAGTACTCCATGATGTCGATTTCGCCACCCTGGGGCCAGCTGTACTGGCGGCCTGTTGTCCAGATAGCGGGCCAGCAGCCTACGTACTGGGGAATCTTGGCGCGTCGTTCATAGATACCGTAGAGCCAGCTGTAGCCGTCCTGCCATCCGCCCTTTGTGATCATAGAGCCTGATGTCCACTTGAGGTACTTCGACTTGATGTTGTCGTTTGCACCGTACTTGTTGTAGAGCGGGTTCTTGATGTTTTCGCCTGTGTGGTCGCGAGCCTCGATAACGAGCACGCCGTCCTCGACGAAGCAGTTTTTGTCCTTGTAGTAGAGCTGATCCTCGTTGTTACGCTTCCAGCCATACTCGAAGTTCCATATTTCGTTGAGGTCGCGTTCGCTCGAGAATTCTTCGGCGAAGACGAGTTTGTAGCCATCGTAAGCGAGGGCGCGGGGGTCGTTCGATTCGAGGACGTTGTCGGGATATTTGTCTTCGGGATCAACGTCGTAGAGAGCCACGTTGTTGAAGCGCATGATGCGGTCGTCTCTCCAGGCGCTCTTCTGAACCAGGTAGCTGAGTTCGACAGTCACCTTGTTAGAGATGGGCTTGAAGGTGAGCTCGGCAGTCTTCCATGCGTCGTCAGCGGCAGCCGACGACATGGTGGCGAGCACGAAGTTCTCGACAGCATCAACAATTGTCACATTGCCCTTGTCGTCCTTGATTTCCTTCTTCACTTTGCGCTTCTCGGTAACCTTTACAGTCCACTTGTCGCCGTAGCCCTTGGTGTTCTGATAGT
>JAICZO010000116.1 GCA_029057255.1 Muribaculaceae bacterium
CCTCCTTGCAGGGAGCCTTCGGCGAGAACTTCTCGAGCCTGCGTGCCATCTCTTCGCGCCCTATACGCGGGTCGGCACACGCCAGAGATGTAAGGAACGCGACACACTCCTCGAGAGCCTTGTCGCTGTCTCCGGCTTTGATGCGACGTATCCGCGACGGCTTCAGCGGCAGAGAGTAGCCGAACAGTGCCATCCGACCGCGCACCAGTTCGGCCGAGCGGCGTCTGACGACCGCTGCCTGTTCGGGCATACAGTGCTCCGGCGCATAGCTGCAGTTGTCGGCGTCGATAAGACGCAGCAGATTGTCGAACCTCCTGTCGCTTCCGCACACAAGCTGGAGCCGGCGCAGAGCCTCGTCGCTCATCTTCTCGGCACGCGCTCCCCACGACTTGGCAGCCTCATGGTGCAGGCACAGGAAGATGACACGGTCAATGAACGACGAGCGGTAGCGCAGACGGTTCAGAATACGTCCTACCGTGCCACGGCAGCGACGGTCGTGCCCCGGGAAGCGAACGCGCCCGTCGGCAAGGACGGTGCGGCATGTCGTCTTCCCTATATCGTGAAGCAGAGCCGCCATGCGCAGCAGAGGCGTGTCAGGCACCTTGTCGACAACCGCCAGCGTATGCTCCCAAACCGTGCCGCTGTGGTACTCCGACTGCTGCATGTCGAACGTGGCGCAGAGCTCGGGTATGATATAAGGCATCGCCCCCGCTTCACGGAGCATATCCAGTGCCATCGCAGGCCGCGGGCCGACAAGCAATTTCTCGAACTCGCCCTGCATCCTCTCCGGTGTGATAATCTCGAGCCTCGGCGTAAAACGCTTTATAGACTCGAAAACAGCATCCTCAATCTTCCAGCCGTAGCGTGCCGCAAAACGGATGGCGCGGAGGATGCGCACGGGGTCGTCGTCAAAGGTCACGTCAGGGTCGGACGGAGTACGTATCACATGACTCTCAATATCGGCGATACCCTTGCCCGTGATGTCAAGCATGCGCTCCGCCGTTATATCATAGTACAGCGTGTTTATTGTCAGGTCGCGACGGTAGCAGTCCTCCTCGATGGTGCCGAAGGCTGTCGACGGGTCGCGCGAAGTGCGGTCGGTATACTTCTCGCGCCGCGTCTGCACGAGCTCAATCTCATCGTCAGGGAACTCTCTGAGCCTCAGTCGCGCCGTGCCGTACTTCTCGAACAGCACCGGCTTGTCGACTGTCAGTCCGCGCTCGTGGAGCCACCGCGCGAATCCGACGCCTCCGTCAGGCAACGACACGGCAAGATCCACATCCTTCACCGGCAGACCCATCACAGTGTCGCGGCAGCAACCGCCCACTGCAAAAAGATGCCCCTCCCAGAGCGTGCCCTTGATGAGGCGGCGGAGGAAGAGGCATATGTTACGGTATGTGTCGTCGGTCATATTGTCAACTGATAACAGGTTGGTCCGACGGAGTGATGACATGTGTCACGATGCGTGCGGCGTCCTTGTCGTAATCCACGATAATCTCGTCGCCGTCCGACACACGCCCCGAGAGCAGCACTTCGGCCAGCTCGTCTTCGAGATACTTCTGTATGGCGCGCTTGAGCGGTCGTGCGCCGAACTGCACGTCGCAGCCCTTCGAGGCTATGAAGCTCTTGGCCTCGTCGCTCAGCGTCACGGTGTAGCCCAGACCTGTCATGCGGCGGTAGAAGCCGGCAAGCTCGATGTCGATGATCTTGAAAATGGCGTCGCGGTCGAGCGCGTCGAAGATGATGACGTCGTCGATGCGGTTGAGGAACTCCGGCGAGAATGCCTTGTTGAGAGCCTTCGACAGCACGCTGTGCGAGTATTCGCGGTCGACCTCGCGGGTTGCGAAGCCTACACCCGAGCCGAACTCCTTGAGCTGGCGTGTGCCGATGTTCGACGTCATGATGATGATGGTATTCTTGAAGTCGATGCGGCGGCCGAGGCTGTCAGTGAGCCGTCCCTCGTCCATCACCTGCAGAAGGAGATTGAACACATCAGGGTGTGCCTTCTCGATTTCATCAAGCAGGACGACAGAGTAGGGGTGGCGACGCACACGCTCGGTGAGCTGTCCGCCTTCCTCATAGCCCACGTATCCGGGAGGCGCTCCTATCAGTCGCGACACGCTGAACTTCTCCATATACTCGCTCATGTCGATGCGGATAAGCGTGTCGGCCGAGTCAAAGAGATACTCGGCAAGCTTCTTGGCAAGGTGGGTCTTGCCGACACCTGTCGGGCCGAGGAACATGAATGTGCCGATGGGCTTGTTGGGGTCCTTGAGGCCGAGGCGGTTGCGCTGGATGGCCTTGACGATTTTGGCGATTGCCGGATCCTGGCCGATGATGGCCTTGCGGAGTGTAGGCTCCATCTCGAGCAGACGTATGCCCTCGGCCTGCGCTATACGCTGCACGGGCACGCCTGTCATCATGGCCACGACTTCCGCCACCTTGTCGGCGTCGACAGTCTCGCGGTTGGCCTCCATGTCCTTCTCCCACCGGCGGCGCTCTTCCTCAAGCTCAGTGCTGAGGCGAGCCGCCTCGTCGCGCAGCTTCGTGGCTTCGGCGAAGTCATGGCGCTGTGCTGCGGCAGTCTTCTGTGCTGTGGTTTCGGCGAGCGATTTCTCGAGTTCCTCGATGCGGGTGGGCACCACAATATTACTTATTCTGACACGCGAGCCGGCCTCGTCCATCGCGTCGATGGCCTTGTCGGGGAAATTACGGTCAGTGATGTATCGGTCGGTGAGTTTCACGCACGCCTCGAGAGCCTCCGGAGTATAGTTCACGCCGTGATGCGCCTCATATTTGGGGCGTATGTTATTGAGGATGACGAGAGTCTCCTCGGCAGTCGTAGGCTCGACCATGACCTTCTGGAAGCGGCGTTCGAGCGCGCCGTCCTTCTCGATGTTGACGCGGTACTCGTCGAGAGTAGTGGCACCGATGCACTGTATCTCGCCGCGAGCAAGAGCCGGCTTGAGCATGTTGGCGGCATCCATCGAGCCTTGCGCGTTGCCGGCGCCGACGATGGTGTGTATCTCGTCGATAAACAGGATGACGTCGGGGTTCTTGACCAGCTCGTTGAGTATCGCCTTGATGCGCTCCTCGAACTCGCCGCGGTACTTTGTGCCCGCAACGATAGACGCCATGTCAAGCGAGACGACACGCTTGTCGAAGAGTGTGCGCGACACCTTGCGCTGCACGATACGCAGTGCAAGGCCCTCCACGATGGCAGACTTGCCCACGCCGGGCTCGCCTATCAGCACGGGGTTGTTCTTCTTGCGGCGGCTGAGAATCTGTGCCAGACGCTCGATTTCGGTCTCGCGGCCTACAACAGGGTCAAGGCGCTCCTCGCGGGCGGCACGTGTCATGTCGTTGCCGAACTTGTCGAGCATCGGAGTGTCGCCTGTGCGGGCAGAGCCGCGGCGGAATTTCTGCTGGGCCTCAGCCTTTGCGCTGTCGGCCGCCGGGCGTTCGGGAGTGTCACCCTCTTCCTCGTCGGGCTGCGGAGCGTCAGCCACAGCCGTTGTCTCGTCAGCCCTCATGTCAGCCTTGAGAATCCTCGACAGCGAGTCGTAGTCCAGGCCGGCGTTGAAGTAGGGTGCGATGGCAGCCATCGCTTTCACTTCCTTGTTGTGGAAGAGCGACAGCAGCAGGTGCTCTACATCGACCAGCTGAGCTTTCATATAACGGGCCTCGATTATGGCGAGCTTTATGATGAGGGTTACGATGCGGTTGTAGTAGTCGGCGTTCTTGCCCTCGCTGACATCAGGCTCATACAGAGCCATATCGAGGTCGGAGCGAAGGTCACACAGACGGTCGGCGCCAATGACACGTTCCATCAGTTCGGCCGACCGGGTCCCGGGCTGTGACAGCTCCAGGAGCAGGTGTGCCGGCATGATGTGCGGGTTGTTGTGATTGGTGCACTGGGCGCGCAGGCGTTCGATCATAGCCTGAGCTTCGGCGGTGTATTTCTGGTTATTTTCCATAGTTCTAAGCATTAGCAGGGCGGAGAGACGTGAAAAAAGCCCGTGTGATAAATATAACGCAATAATCGTGCCAAAGATTGTGTGGCATCTCCTTATATTATTAAAATAAAAAATACTGCCCGATTGTTCGCCACCGATGGATATTTCAAAAAAAATTCGTACCTTTGCTTGAATTTTGCGCCCGACGCCGGCCTTATGGCGGCGGCAAGCGCTAACTAAGAATTTTTAAAGCATGCTCGAAGAAGATCGTATCTTTAAGATTAATATTGAGAATGAGATGAAAACGGCATACATCGACTACTCTATGTCGGTGATTGTGTCGCGAGCCCTGCCTGATGTGCGTGACGGTATGAAACCTGTACACCGCCGCGTGCTTTTCGGCATGAACGAAATGGGCAACAACAGCAATAAGCCTCACAAGAAAAGCGCCAACTGTGTCGGCGAAGTCATGGGTAAGTATCACCCCCACGGCGACTCGTCGATCTACGGTACCGTATGCCGTATGGCACAGTGGTGGTCGCTCCGTCACACCCTCGTCGACGGACACGGCAACTTCGGCTCTATCGACGGCGACTCTCCTGCCGCCATGCGTTATACCGAAGTGCGTCTCGACCCCCTTGGCGAGGAAATGCTCCGCGACATCGACGCCGAGACTGTCGACTTCCAGCCCAACTATGACAACTCGCGCAAGGAGCCTGTCGTGCTCCCGACTCGCTTCCCCAACCTGCTCGTCAACGGAGCATCGGGTATCGCCGTCGGTATGGCCACAAACATGCCGCCTCACAACCTCTGTCTCTGAAACACATGTCCGAGCACGCGAGACTAATGCGCATCGCGGATGGCGTCTT
>JAICZO010000117.1 GCA_029057255.1 Muribaculaceae bacterium
TCTTCACTGTCACCCCGCAGATGGTGCCTGTAGGCAGAGCTACAGCGTCGCTCAACTTCGGTTTCAACGTCACTTTCGGTTCGTAAACCCGACAAGACATAAGCTCACAGGCAGCCGGAACCTCCTCGGGGGTTCCGGCTGCTAACATCTTTTAGCATGCCCCGACTCGCGCCGGCTTGCCGCGAAGACGGAAAATTCGTACCTTTGCGGGTTAAAAGAGTAGAACGATAGATGTCTGTTTCCAATATAACCGTCAAAGGTGCGCGCGTCAACAATCTCAAGAACGTAGATGTCGACATTCCGCGCAACCGCCTCGTTGTCATAACCGGCCTCTCCGGCTCCGGCAAATCATCACTCGCCTTCGACACCCTCTATGCCGAAGGCCGACGCAGATATGTCGAGAGCCTCTCGGCATATGCGCGCCAGTTCATGGGCAAGCTGCGCAAGCCCGAGTGCGACTTCATCCGCGGACTGCCGCCGGCCATCGCCATCGAGCAGAAGGTAAACACCCGCAACCCCCGCTCCACCGTCGGCACTTCGACCGAAATCTACGACTATATGCGCATGCTCTTCGGGCGCATAGGCCGCACATACTCCCCCGTGTCGGGCGAGGAAGTCAAAAAACACTCGGTGGAGGATGTCATAAGGCTCGCCACGTCGTTCGACGAAGGCACACGCATAGCGGTGACAGCCCCTATACTGCTCCCCGAAGGCCGCGACCTGGACACACAGCTCGACATCTATGTCAAGGAGGGCTACTCGCGCCTTGTCACCCCCGACAATGAGTTCGCCGACATCGCCGACTACCACAAAGGACGGTCGAAGAAGCTGCCCGAACTGCTTATCGACCGCCTTGCCGTGGCACACAGCGGCGACGAGCTGTCGCGCCTTGCCGAGTCGGTCGAGACGGCATTCTTCGAGGGGCATGACCGATGCACCCTCATCGTATGGCAGGACGGCAAGGCTGTGAGACATCCGTTCTCGAAGCGTTTCGAGGCCGACGGCATCACCTTCCCCGAAGTGTCGGAGCAGATGTTCAACTTCAACAACCCCATAGGCGCATGTCCGGTCTGCGAAGGCTTCGGCAAGACTCTCGACATCGCCGAGGAGCTTGTCATACCCAACCCCTCGCTGTCGCTCTTCGACAACTGCGTGGCGCCGTGGCGCGGACCGTCGTCGGCAAAATGGCGCACGGCCTTCATACACGCCGCCGGCGAGGCCTTCCCCGTCCACAAACCGTACTCCGCCCTGACCGACAGCCAGAGAAAGCTGCTGTGGGAGGGCGACGGCAAGAACATAAAGGGCATAAACGATTTCTTCGCCGAAGTATCGGCAAAGCGCGCGGCCGTGGAGTTCCGCATGATACTGGCGCGATACAGAGGCCGCACAACCTGCCGCACATGCCACGGCACTCGACTGCGCCCCGAGGCCTCATATGTAAAGGTAGGCGGAGCCACCATAACCGAGCTTGTGAGCATGCCTGTGGGCAGGCTCCTCGACTGGTTCGGCAAGCTGTCGCTCGACGAGAGGGACACCGCCATAGCGTCACGACTGATAACCGAGATAACGAAGCGCCTGACATTCCTCGTCGAAGTCGGACTCGGATACCTGACTCTCGACCGACTGAGCAACACCCTCTCGGGCGGAGAGAGCCAGAGGATAAACCTTGCCACATCGCTCGGCAGCAGTCTTGTAGGCTCGCTGTATATCCTTGACGAGCCGTCGATAGGACTGCACTCGCGCGACACCGAGCGTCTGATAGGGGTGCTGCGCAAGCTGCAGGGGCTGGGCAATACCGTTGTCGTCGTCGAGCATGACGAAGACATAATGCGTGCCGCCGACCACATCATCGACGTAGGCCCCGGAGCAGGTACCGGCGGCGGCAGCATCGTCTTCCAGGGCGCGCCCGACCGCCTCGAAAGCTGTCCCGAGAGCTACACGATGCAGTATCTGTCGGGGCGCATGTCGATACCCGTGCCGGAGCATCGCCGCAAGTGGCGCGACTATATCAGGGTCAACAACGCCACCGAGCACAACCTGAAGGACATAACCGTCGACTTCCCCCTCGGAGTGATGACCTGCGTCACCGGCGTCAGCGGCTCGGGCAAATCGACTCTCGTGCGCGACATATTCTATCGCGCGCTCGTAAGGCACTACACGGGCGAAGGCGACGCTCCCGGCCGCTTCGGAGGCCTCTCGGGCGACCTCGGCCGTGCCAAAGGCGTGGTCTTCGTCGACCAGAATCCGATCGGACGCTCCACCCGCTCCAACCCTGCCACCTACCTCAAGGCTTACGACGAGATACGCACCCTCATGGCATCGCAGCAGGCTGCCAAACAGATGGATATACCCGCCGGATACTTCTCCTTCAACACCGAGGGAGGCCGCTGCGAGGCTTGCAAGGGCGAAGGACAGATAACGATAGAAATGCAGTTCCTCGCCGATGTCACCATAGAGTGCGAGGAGTGTCACGGCAAGCGCTTCAAGCGCGAAGTGCTCGACGTGAAATATCGCGGAAAGAACATTTATGACATCCTCGAGATGACTGTCGACGAGGCTATTGACTTCTTCTCGCAGGAGAACGGTTCGTGCGAGCGAAAGATAGTGCAACGCCTCAAGCCGCTGCACGATGTCGGTCTCGGATACATAAGGCTCGGCCAGTCGTCGTCCACTCTGTCGGGCGGCGAGAACCAGCGCGTCAAACTGGCTTACTACCTTTCGTTAGGTGGCAGCGAGCCGCAGATATTCATCTTCGACGAGCCGACAACAGGCCTCCACTTCCACGACATCAACCTGCTGCTGAAGGCTTTCGGCGATCTGATAAGGCTCGGGCACACTCTCGTTGTGGTAGAGCACAATCTCGACGTAGTCAAGTGCGCCGACCATGTGATCGACCTCGGACCGGACGGCGGCGAGAACGGCGGCACACTCGTTGCGGCAGGGACACCGGAGCAGATTGCGGCAAGTACAGAGAGCGTGACAGGCCGCTACCTCAGGTTCTAAAACTTGTAGCCGAGACTTATGGCCACGGTGTTGCGGTGGATGCGCACCTTCTTGTCCTTGTTGCCGAACTTGGCAAGAGGTGTGAAACCGACGCCGCCCGTGATGCCTATATAGTAGCTCTGTGCGAAGGTGAAGCTCAGCCCGAAGCCCCACTGAGCGTCGGCGCGCCTCCACCCGTGCTCGAACAGATTGATTTTGCGGTCGGGCAGAGGCTGCGGAGCCGAGAAGTTGGGCAGCAGTTTCTGCCGGGCAGACAGATTGATGTTGAGCCACGGACCGGTGAAGACATCCATAGCGACATTGTCGGTCAGGTTGAAAGTGTAGCCGAAGTTGAACGGCACTCGCAGGCCGTACATGTTGGCGGCACCCTCGAAGTAATATTCGTCGTCGAATGTCACCAGCTCCTGAGCTGTCATGGCCGAATAAGTGAAGAACAGTCCCGGCTCAAAGTATAGGCTGCGGACAAGAGGCAGCCTCACCGTCGCACCGGCATCGAAGCCGGCACCGAGGCGGTAGTAGTCGCCTCCGCCCCCGGGCGACGTCAGCTCCATCGCCACACGCGCGTCGAAACTGACAGGCCGGAGCGACGCGGCCGGCAGGACAGCCGCACATGCAATGACAGTAAGCAAAAGAAGTCTGGTTTTCATCGCTGTACACTTTTTATTATATTATAAAGACACTTTCAGCGCAGACTTGGTTCGGCAGGGGCTAAGTTTGTCGGCACAGTTTGTCGGCACAAAGCGGGCTTTTGTCGATATTTTTTTTGCCGCCGACCGACGATTGCGTATTTTTGTGCTGTATTAGCTCCATCATACCATGCCAGAAAACGTAACAGATCAGAACGGCCGCAGCCGATTCACCTCCGGAGTGGCGCACTTCATCTTCATCCTCATCATATTCGTGCTGCCCGAGCTGGTGATGACAATAGCCCTGCCATACAAGAGAAGCATCGGCATATTCCCGGGCATCTACATCAAGACGGTCATCTACATCATAGCCTTCTACCTCAACTACAGCCTTATAGTGACCAACACGCTCGGCCGCCCAGGCCGACGCATAGGCCGCTTCGTGCTCTACAATGTCCTTATACTGATAGGCGGCATAGTGCTGTGCTACATATCGTCGCGGATATGCTACCCGCCAAGAGCGCATCACCACACCCTGTCGCTGTGGCAGCAGGTCCTCAAGTCGACATCATTCATCCTCCGCGACGGCGTAATGATAGTTCTTTCGATAGGCCTCGCCGTCGCACTGAGGCTGTCGGCCATGTGGCAGGACATCGAGAAGAAGAGGCAGCAAAGCCTGGCCGAACAGAGAGCCACCGAGCTCGACGGACTCAAGAGCCAGCTCAACCCGCACTTCCTCTTCAACACCCTCAACACCATCTATGCGCTTATAGACATATGCCCCGACGACGCCAAAGCTGCCGTGCACAGGCTGTCGGGACTGTTGAGATACATGCTCTACGAAGACGTCCGCTCCGTAAGGCTGGCGCAGGAAGCCGACTTCATCGAGGACTACGTCTCGCTAATGCGGCTCCGCATGTCAGGCCGCGCTGTCGATATCAGCATCGACATTGACAGTCACGGCGAGACTACCGTGCCTCCGCTCCTGTTCATACCCCTGGTCGAAAACGCCTTCAAACACGGAAACACGGCTCCCGACAACCGTCCCATAGCGATATCGCTGAAGGTGTCCGACGGTAAGATAGTCTGCACCACATCCAACTCCTTCGTCGCAACACCGGCCGGAACACGCAGCAAGGACTCCGGGATAGGCCTTACAAACCTGCGCCGAAGGCTGTCGCTAATCTATGAAGGCAAAGCATCGCTGCGCACAAAAGTAGAAGGAAACATCTACATCGGAGTACTCACAATCCCTCTCGAAATACCACAAAACCAAGACACTGCATCACGATGAACACCCTGCGCTGCCTGGTGGTCGACGACGAGCCTCTGGCCACCAAACTCATCGCCGCATACGTCGGCCGCACACCCTTTCTGACCCTCGTCGGAGAAGCCCACAACGCCGAAGACGCTATGGACATTCTGCAGAAAACCGACGTCGACCTGATGTTCCTCGACATAAGGATGCCGAGAATGTCAGGCATGGAACTGGCACGCATCGTACCGGATAACGTGCGGATAGTATTCACGACAGCTTACGCCGACCACGCTGTCGAAGGCTTCAGAGTAAACGCACTCGACTACCTGCTCAAGCCCGTCAGCTACGACGAGTTCCTCGTCTCGGCAAACCGCGCGCTGAAAGCTGCCGCCAACACACCCGCGGCCACACCCCGGCCCCAGGGCTCGGACCACCTGCTCGTAAAAAGCGAATACCGGCTGCTGAGAATACCCACAGACGACATCCTATATATCGAAGGTCTCAAAGACTACATAAAGATAGTATTCGACTCGCCCGAGAAACCGGTACTGTCGCTGATGAGCATGAAATCGCTCGAAGACACCCTGCCCGAAGGACGCTTCATGCGAGTTCACCGCTCATTCATCGTAAACACCGACAAAGTAAGGCTCATCGAGCGAAACTCAATAATAATGGGCGGGCGAAGCATACCCGTGAGCGACACATACCGACGCTCATTCATGACACTTATCGGCGGCACGGACTGACATACACACTTTTATTTGTCGTTCTTGAGGAAATATTGTACTTTTGCGTATTAATACTTACCCTCAAGCTATGAAAACAAAGACATTCAGCATCATCGTGGCCGCATTGGCTGCAATCGTGGCTTTGACATCCTGCGGTGCCAAGCAGGAACCATCAGCTCTCATCGCACAGAGCGACCGTATCGAAGCCGAACTCAACACAATCGCAGAAGGCAGCCCGATGTTTATCGACACTGTCGGAGTAACATACGCCGACGGCAACCTCAATGTCGGCATAGCATTCTGCGACTCTACCGTGAAAGTAGCCGAGTACAGCGAAGCCCTCGTGGAATATGTACTCTCACAATACCTCAAAGCCCATACCGGCAAGAACCTTGACACCGTCATAAACACACTCGCCAAAGAAAAAGGACAGCTCCGCATAACACTCGGCGACGTATACGGCACAAGCCGATGCTATCCCGTCGGAGCCTCGAGACTCGTTCAGCTCGTCAAACTCAAAAACATGGAGCTGAACTACAACGACGTACGCTCAAACATCGCCGACATACTCGCGTCGCAGTGCGTTCAATACAAAGACCAGTACAAAGCCATCGACGCCGAGTTCGAAATAAAAGGCGGATTCGCACAGTACAAACTCACATTCCCTCGTGCCACGGCATACGCAAACCTCAACCAGGCAAGCCTGACAGGACGATACCTCAAAACACTGCAGGCCCGATACGAAAACTACGGCGAATGCCGTCCCATAATCGAAGAACTGCTCCGCAGCCTCTCCATCGACGGATACCGCTTCATCTATACCGACAAAAACGAAACAAAAACACTGAGCGCTGCAATACCCTGGCGCCTTATTGACAAATAAAAAAAACAAAATGACTCTCGTCGAAAGATTTCTTCAGTACGTGAAGTTCGACACACAGAGCGACGAACTCACAAATATGACCCCGTCAACACCGGGGCAGATGATTTTCGCAGAATACCTGAAAGGCGAACTCGAACAGCTCGGCCTCAAAGACATCAGCCTCGATGAAAACGGATACCTCATGGCAACCCTGCCGTCAAACCTCCCCATAGGAGTAACCGTACCCACAGTAGGCTTCATCGCACACCTCGACACATCCCCCGACATGTCAGGCCGCCACGTATCACCCCGCATCGTACACAACTACCCCGGCGGCGACATAGTTCTCAACGAACAGACCGGCATAACACTCTCGCCCTCAAGCTTCCCCGAGCTCGAGAAATACATCGGACAGGACATCATCGTCACCGACGGCAACACCCTCCTCGGCGCCGACGACAAAGCAGGCGTGGCCGAAATAATGACTGCAGTGGAATACCTCCTGCAACACCCCGAAATCAAACACGGCGACATCCGCGTCGGATTCAACCCCGACGAAGAAATAGGACTCGGAGCACACAAATTCGACGTCAAAGAATTCGGTTGCGACTTCGCATACACAATGGACGGCGGCGAAATAGGCGAACTCGAGTTCGAGAACTTCAACGCCGCAGTAGCCAAAGTGACATTCATAGGCCGAAACGTACACCCCGGATACGCCAAACACAAGATGATAAACTCAATGCGAATAGCAAACCAGTTCATCATCATGCTCCCCCGCTGGGAAACACCCGAGCACACCGAAGGCTACGAAGGATTCTACCACCTCGTATCGATGGAAGGAACTGTCGAGAAAACAGTACTCACATACATCATCCGCGACCACGACCGCGACCGCTTCGAACGCCGCAAAAAAGAATTCGAGCACCTCGAGCGCAAGATAAACCACGAATACCCCGCCTGCTGCGAACTCGAAATCAAAGACCAGTACTACAACATGCGCGAGAAAATCGAGCCCGTAATGCACATAATCGACATAGCTGAAGAAGCAATGCGGCGCCTCGACATAACACCCAAAGTACAGCCCATACGCGGCGGTACAGACGGCGCACAGCTCTCATTCAAAGGACTCCCCTGCCCCAACATCTTCGCCGGAGGACACAACTTCCACGGCCGATACGAATACGTACCCGTCCCCTCAATGGAGAAAGCAACAGGCGTAATCGTTGAGATAGCCAAAATCGTCGCCGAAGGCAAGAAATGAAGCACTCGACAGGGAGCGACACACTCGTCATCGTCACCGGACCAACAGCATCCGGCAAAACCTCCCTGGCCATAGATCTCGCCCGTAGATACAACACCGAGATAATATCTGCCGACTCAAGACAGATATTCGCAGACATACCCATAGGCACTGCCGCTCCCACCGAAGAAGAGCGCGGCAGTGCCTTTCATCATCTTGTAGGCATACTCCCACTCGACGCCTACTACAGCGCAGCACGCTTCGAGAGCGACGCACTCCGCATACTCCAAACCATCTGGCAGAAAAGCCCCGTAGCCATCGTCTGCGGCGGCTCAATGATGTACGTCGACGCACTCGTCAACGGCATTGACGAAATGCCCGACATAAGCGACAGCACACGCGCCTACGTACTCGACATGTACAACAGACACGGAATAGAAGCCGTACTCGCACAACTCAACATCGTAGACCCCGACTACTACCGCATAGTAGACCGCGCCAACACACGGCGCGTCATACACGCCGTAGAAGTAAGCCTCGAAGCAGGCGCACCCTACTCCTCATTCCGCACAGGAAAAAGCCGCACACGCCCCTTCAACATAATCAAACTTGCCATAGACCGCCCCCGCCACGAACTCTTCGACCGCATAAACCGACGCGTCGACATGATGATCGAAGCAGGGCTCGAAGAAGAAGCACGCCGCGCCTTTGCTCAAGGCAACTTCAACTCCCTCAACACCGTCGGCTACAAAGAACTCGCCTCATACTTCGCAGGAGAAATGGACCGAGAGACAGCCATAGCACGCATCGCCAAAAACACACGAGTCTACGCAAAAAAACAGCTCACCTGGCTCAAAAAAGACACAACAATACACTGGCTCACCCCCGAAGACGCATACCCCCAATCCTGCCATATAATCGACACCACACTCACCTGAGCCACCGAGCCTCCCACCCTTTACGCTCCATCCCGGCTCGCAGGCCATAGCCCTCACCCCGGCCATCCACGCCCGCGAGCAGCCAAGCCTCGCCCCCGCGCCGCAGGCTATTTTTGTTTCAGCTCCGGCCATTTATGGCCGTGCATGAAGGCTCGCCACGCACTGCCCGCAGCTCACTGCCCTCGCCCCGGCCAGCCACTCCCGCGAGAGAAGCAAGCCTCGCCCCGCCGCAACCTTTTGTTTAGGGTCAGGCCAGGTAAGGACTGGCGTGTATCGACTCCCCACACTGCCCGCTGCTCACTGCCCTCGCCCCGGCCTTCCACGCCCGCGTGGGAAGCAAGCCTCGCCCCAGCCGCAGGCTTTTTGTTTCTGCTCCGGCCATTTATGGCCGGGCATGAAGGCTCGCCACGCACTGCCCGCCACGCACTGCCCGCAGCCCCGGCCAGCCACGCCTGCGTGGGAAGCAAGCCTCGCCCCCGCGCCGCAGGCATTTTGTTTCTGCTCCGGCCATTTATGGCCGTGAGTGAAGACTCGCCCACGCACTGCCCGCTGCTCACTGCCCGCAGCCCCGGCCAGCCACGCCTGCGTGGGAAGCAAGCCTCGCCCTCGCGCCGCAGGCCTTTTTTGTTTCTGTGCCGGCCATTTATGGCCGTGCGTGAAGCCTCGCCACGCACTGCCCGCTGCTCACTGCCCTCGCCCCGGCCTTCCACGCC
>JAICZO010000118.1 GCA_029057255.1 Muribaculaceae bacterium
GACATATACCTTATAGCTGTTGAAGGGACGTTCGACGGGGAGTGTGATGTCGATTTCGGTCTGCTGGGTCTCGCCTACCTTTTCGTCGTTGAGATATACTACATACTTGAGGGCGGAGTAGTCGACGTATCCGTCATGCACGCTTGATGTCACGGCGTCCCATGTGGCCTTGTCGTTGGTCAGCGATACATTGGCGGGAGTCTCGGGGGTGTCCGATCCGATCCATGTGGTTTTTACAAGTGCGAGCGAGCGCTTGCCGTCCTTTATGGTTGTGAGGGCGAAGGTGTGCTTGCCGTTGGTGAGGTCCTTGGCCTCTGCGGTGAGCGCAGAGCCGGGAGCGGCCTTACCGGTGAGGCTTATTTCGCCGTCGATGCGGAATTCCCAGTCGAGGTCGCCGGTGATGGGGTTGCCTTCGTAGGTCTGTCCGGGAAGCGTATACTTGACGCTGCCGCTGAGAGCAGTGCCTGCGAAGTCAAAGCCGTCGAATTTAGCTATCGCGGGAGCATCCTTGGCCACGTTGTCGAGGGTGTTGATGAGATAGATATAGTTCTCGCCCGAGGGTGTCGTGGCAACTTTGGTGATGGTCTGAGCGGCAGCGTCGATGTTATAGATGCCTGTCTCCTGGTTGGAGAAGAAGGGGTTCCATACATATACGCCGGTCGCGGGGTCGTAGGCTAAGCCGGTGATTGTGGCGCTGAGGTTGGGGAGCTCGACCTCGAAGATTTCTGTCTGGTTGCCCTGGTGGTCGACAGAAACGAACATACCCTTTGTGGTGACGCCGTAGAACATATTCTCCTGCGAGTTGTAGCAGAGAGCCACACACACGTTGTTGTAGTCCACGTCGCGTACGATCTCCGAGCCGTCGATGTCGGTGGCATCAGCGCTCTTGAAGCAGAAAGTAGAGCCGTCGGGGCCGTAGCCGTAACCGTAGATGCGGTCGTCGAGCTCGCAGTAAGCCGATGTGAGGTACATGTTGACGAGGTTGTCGGCTGCTATGCGGAGCTGCTGCATGTCGAGGACTTCGCCGGTGTTGAAGTCATACTCACCATATATATAAGCGAGCACGCCGCCCATGAAGTTCATAGAGCTGAGGGCGCAGACGCGTCCTTCGCGGAGCCAGCCGCCTGTCATCACCACGCTCCAGTCGGTATAGAAGTCGGTCCAGAGATGCGTACCCTGGCCGCTTTCGGGGTTGACACGATAGAAGCCCTGCTCGAGAGCGTCATTCTGATAATAGTAAAGGTAGCCGTAAAGATTGCCGCCATCCTGAGCCTGAGCTTTGGACACATTCTTGAGAGAAGGCAAAGCGGGTCTCTTCACTGTTTCCTTGATGTTTGTGACTGCATCGCCGGGGTTAAGGGGAGAGGCGGTAGCAGCTGCCGGGAAGAAGCGGGTGTACGAGTCAGGCATCGTCACGGGCTGTCCTGTCTTCACCGCAGGAGCTGCAGTAACTGATGTAGCAGCCGCTGTCATAAGCGCCGCGCACAGAATACTTTTGCTGTTTTTTAACATATTTAATCAGATAAAAAT
>JAICZO010000119.1 GCA_029057255.1 Muribaculaceae bacterium
CTCTTGAACAGCGCTCCATGAGATGTGGTGATACCCAAGCCGAAAGGAGAGTCGTATACGTCAGGTCCTGAATATAACGGTTTAATTGACGTAAGATACGTGCCGGAGACATCTACAAACCCGCGGTAGTGTTGGGCTGATGCCTGAGAGAGTGTTGCCGCGATGATAATAAGAAATAAAGCAAGTTTTTTCATAGAGACTTATTTTTGATGGTTAGATGTATGGTTTTCGTGTTTATTCGGCTGTCTTTAGTCCGGCTTTGCGCAAGCCATTTGCGGAAAGCGCCAAGCGACATCGAACTTATCTCCCCCGGACCGCCGGCCGTCGTTTCAGGAAGCAGAAAAGGGGAGGGAGAGAATACGATGCAGACGTCGTTAAGCTCTACTATGTCATCGCATGTAAATTCGAGTTCGTCGACTATGGTGGCTGCCGGAGCTTCATCTTTGTTGAAATAGCTGTAGGCGACACCGCCGACGGTTGCGACAGGACTGTTCGGTTCAAGAGAATAAGGCAGAATGCGGTATGCGGTATTGGCGCCGAGATCGAGCAGATACACGGCAAGGTAGCCGTCCTCGGGCGCCTGAAAGCGGAGATACATAGTGTCGCCGTCGTAGAAGGAGTGTGTTGCGGCTCCGGCATCGGTGCTGTTTCGCAACACAGAAGCCGAAAATATGCTGCGGTCGGCTGGTATTTCGCGGGCGCGGCCTTTGACAGTTACGGTAACTACAAGCATATTGTCTATGACAGCGATGTCATATGCAGGTTCGCCAATAGTCTCGAGCCATTCACCCCGCACCTCACTCTCGGCCGACGAGATGAAGCGGGAGTCGGTTGTTGCATTGTCTTCCGATATGTACGAGCTTGTAGTCTGCGACAGTGTCATGCCGAACTCTGCGGCGAGAGCCTGGCTCACAGCGCGTCCGAATGCTTTCCGGCGAGCCTCCTCAACGCCTTCGTCAGAGCCTGCATAGTAGGTATATGTGATGCCTACCGTCCGCAAATCATTGCTCCACACGGCGAAAGAGATGATAAGAAAAAGAAAGAACGAGAGAGTTCTCACGACAGTTTTGTTTTGCCGTTGATTTCCCCTGACGGCTTTATCGGATGCCTGAAAATGAAAAGCGCGGGAATCTGTATCTGAAGCCCGTCCCGCTCTCAAGGCATCTGGCATAGCCCCTCAGTCTGAACGAGCAACCCAGATGCCCACGCCGATACATTTAATGGCATACACATCGCCCGAAGGCGACGGCATGTCGATAGACGTACCCATAGGCATCTGCCGTTGCTTTGTCTTTGACTGAGATGAAACTGCCAGATTTCTGAGAGCCAAGAACAAAGCGTCATGACAAACGCTTTACATTAATAAAAGTTACCCTTGCTCCCGAAATAAAATCCCGTCGGCGAGGGCTTTGCTGCAAAATTAATAATTATTCTTTTATCTTACAAAATATTATCCGCTTTATATTTCGCGGAGCACTCCGTCCGGCTATTTAATCCTTACCGAGCGGCTGCTCGTACCGTATGCGGCCCAGTAGCCGAGGGCGCCGCTGACATTGCCGGGGCAGTTCTCGGCGAATGTGAAGAAAAGGTTCTGGGAGAGCGAGACGTTGCTGTCGTAAACGCGCCAGAAGTCATAGAGGCGTGGCTCGAGCGAGCACAGCTTGACGGTGACGCGGTCGCCTGCCTTGTAGTAGTGCCCGAGTTCCTCGTCGGAGAATGAGGAGTGCACGCCCCGCGTGATGTCGTACCCCGCCTCGGGGTCGTAGTCGCATCCGGCGAATGTGCCCATGAAGGAGCCGTAGAAGCGCGATTCGGTAAGCTCGGAGCGGGCAAAGAATTTGTAGTAGCCGTCGGAGTCGATGCCGTCGACCTCGGCCCGCACCATAAAGAGGGTGTCGGACCCCTCGACAGGCACCACCTTAAGGGGCTTGAGCGACGGCGACGGCAGCAGCGTTGCGACTGCTTCGGCCGTGTCGGTCTCGGTCTCTATCAGCAGGCGATAGGTATGCCCGGCCTTCCCCTTCAGCCTTGAGGCGGTGAAGATGAACGAAGGCATGTAATCGTCGTTTTTGCGCCCGGTCAGAATATACCGCTTGTCGCCGTCAAAAATCGACACGCGGCCCCACTTCTCGACAAATCCGTCGAACGATGCCGCAGGCTGCGTCAGGTCGACCGCACGGGTGACAATCACGACTGGCGCCTCACCTTCTTCAATCCAGCCCTCGACCACGAGAGGCATCGGTCCGGCAACAGGCTCGATGTCAGAGTTCTCGCAGGAGAAAAGTATGGCGGCAAGCAGTACTGCCGTGAGGAGAGATATATGTTTCATGACTAAAATTCGAAAGCGTATGACAGCGAGGGTATGACGGTGTCCATCACCGACTCGCGCTGCACGATACCCTCCGAGGGTGTGTAGGTTGTGTAACGGAAAAGTATGTTTCGGCACGCGGCGGCATTGTAGACCGACACGTTGATTTTGTGGGCGAAGCGGCCGCCGTGGCGTATAGTCCATGTTGCCGACAGGTCGAGGCGCTTGTACGACGGCAGGCGCGACGAGTTGTGCGGGAAGTACTCGCATATCAGATTCTCGCCTATCATATAGCCGTAGCGGGCCTGCGTGTAGGGTGTGCCGGTGGCATAGGTGAAAGCGGCCGTGACGACAAGGGGGCGGAAGACGGTCCAGCTGAGGGTGGCGCTGAGGTCGTGGAGGCGGTCATGTGCCGACGGCACATAATGTGAGCCATAGCGCTCGAAGCGCAGCCGCGACACGCCTATGTTGTAGCCTATGCGGCCGCGGAGACTGCCGACCTGCCGCATGAGTGTCAGCGAGAATCCGGCGGCATAGCCGGAGCCGTCGATGACATGCCCCATAGGGTCGAACGACGGATTGGCAAGGTCGAGTATCGAGCCGCCGAACTCGAGCGAGTGCAGCATGCGGCGGTAGTATCCTTCGGCCGAGAAGCGCACCGCCGTGAGGGGGATGACGCCCGAGACTCCGGCCTCGACGCCATGCACGTCCTCGGGCAGCGCCGCGTCGGTCGAGCATGTCCAGAAGTCGGCGGGCAGCCCTCCGGTGCTCTCCTCTATCAGGCGGTCGAAGCGCGCATAGCGGCCGTACGAAGCGAATACACTGATGGCATCGGCGAGGCGGTACGAGAGGTCAAGGCGCGGCAGGGGCATGATGCGGAAGAAGCGGCCGCAACCGTAGAGAGCCACTCTCAGCCCGGCGTCGACGGTGAGACGCCCCGAAAGCGTGCGGCGCCACGAGGCCGCCACATTACCCTCGACCGACGACAGCGCGCGGCCTCCGGCGCCGCGCCCCTGCCCCGAAGTATGCCGGTAGCTGACGTCGCTCTCTGCGGTGAAATCGCCGAGCGGCACCACAGCCCTCGCCGTGGCCTGTGTCAGCGACGACGGCAGGTCGAGCGAGCGCCCGCCCTCGTCCATCATGAAGCTGTTGGCGAAGTAGGTAAATCCGGCCGAGAGTCTGAGCTTACGGCCCGTCCACTCGGCAGAGGCGGCAGCATTGCGCCAGCCGAAGTCGCCGTCCTTGGCGCCGTTCTTGTCGCTTTGCAGCGTCATAGCGTCGCGGTTGCCGAAGACGCTTATCCTGAGCAGGTCGTCATCGCCGAGGCGGGCGGTGAAGGCTGCATTGATGTCGGTGAAGCCGTATCCTATCGTCGAGGCGCCGAGCTTGAGGATGTCGGGGAACAGCAGGTTGAGGTAGGTCTTGCGCGCACCGACAGCCAGCGACGACGTGCCCTTGCGCAGCGGCACCCTCACCGTGCCGTGGCTCTCTATAAGGCCGAGCGACACCGCACCGGAGACGAGCGTGTCGGGCTCGACTCCGCTGCAGGCGGAGATGCGCCCTCCGGTCAGCGACGGCACCGTGGCGCCATGACGTCCGGCGGCGAAGGAGAAGCTGCGGTAGAACGACGGATTGAACGCGCTGTAAAGCCCGAGCAGATGCAGCGGATTGACAATCCTCACGCCGTCGGACTCGTACAGGTTGGAGCCGCCGCTGCCGCCGCGCACCGTCATGGCGGCCTGCAGGTCGTTGTTGGTGCTGACAGCGGGCAGAGTGCGCAGCAGGGCGATAGGGTCGTTGGCACCCATGAATGCCGCCTGCTCGCCGAGATGCGCGGCGTCGATTGTCAGCGAGCCGTCAGCCTCGGCGCGCAGCACACGGCGCGGACCCGTGGCCGTGACCGAAATCTCGTGCAGCTCGCGGGCAGGCATAAGCGAGTCAACCGGCTGGTTGCCTGATACAGACATCCAGCCGGCCAACAATATAAGAGCTGTCAACAGCCTTATCCTCATTCTTTATACGCCGGGCTCTTCGTCGTTGTCCTGGCCGGTGATCGAAAGGTAAGAATCGATAATACTGTTGTAGTCATCAATCAGCTTGCTGAACGACACCGAGTCGAAGAAGTCATCGGCAGCGAAGCTCGTAAGGTCGGGGAAGACGAGCTGGGGCATGATATCATAATAGACCTGTCTGATACCCTCGGGATAAACGACCTTTGATGCGTCGACAATGACTTTATCGCTCACATAGTCGCCGTTCTCATTCTCTCCGTTGACATAGAAATACCAGTCAGAGTAGCCTTTTACGGTTCCGTTATCGTTGTATATCTCGTCGCGGCGCACTGAAACGAGGAAACCGTCATATACGGTGAAGGCGTACAGACAAGTGGCAATGTCACCGTAGATCTGTGAACGCGTTTCGGAATCTTCGGTATAGTCCCAGCTCAAGAATCCCTCCATACGTTTCTTGCCGTCATAGAAGAAGGCGGCGTCGCCATAGCTGTTAAGGGTCGAGAGCTGCTTCTCGAGTATGTCGATATCATAGCATGTGACTGTGTATACATCATCCTTGAGACCGAGCACCTTGCCGCTGCAGTAAGTATGCATGTTACCTACCTTGACTTCATCATACACGCAGCTTTCGAGGCTGAGCGTATCATATACCTTTGACAGCGCTGAGAGTTTGGCCTTGACCTGAAGCTTGCCTATTACGTCGACGTCGGTCTTGGCGCGTAAGAAGTGTGCGATAAGCTCGGTGGGGTCGCCGTCGACACACTCATCGTTCTCGTCGTGGTGGTGTTTTGCGGCATATACAGCATCGTACATCTCGTTGAAGTCGACAAGATTGCGGCCCGGAACCTCTGATGTGACATCGCAGAGCTGCTTGCCCTTGACAGTCACGACAGTGCGGTCGGTCAGCAGAGTGTTGACCGCTTTCAAGGTGTTGACAACCTTGTAGCCGTTGGCCTCGAAGTCGAGCGAGAGTTCGGCGATCGAGCCCTTGACAAGGTTGGATGTCAGAGCTGCGGTTGCGAGGGTCTTGCCGTCCATCTTGACGGTAATATCCATCTTGCGGGGCAGACGCACTTCGATGTCGCCGTTGTCCCATGAGCTGTATTCGGAGCTTGCGTCGAGGCGGACGGAGTACTGCACACCGGTCATCGAGGCGAAGCGAATCTCCAGGTAGTCAGCCTTGGTCTTGTCCCAGGCCTGGGTCTCGCGGTTGGCGGTATAGACGCCGAAGTAGTCCTCGGCCTTGTAGATGTCGGCCACGGCAGCCTTCAGCACGCGTGCGGCGGCAAGGTCGCCTCTGACGATGGCGCCGATAGCTCTGACAGCGGCCTCGGCCTTGCTGTGGAAATCATAGTATGAGGGGTCGAGAGCGTAGTTTACCGGAGCTACGATCCAATTGTTGTCCTTGTCGTACTGACCGTCGAAGAACACATGTATCATGTTGAGCAGGTCGGCATTGTCGTTGAGATCTACCATCGAGTACACTTCGTCGCCTATTGCCACGAGTTTCTCCTTCTGCTCCGTGGGAGTGAGGCCGGTGTCGTCGACAGGGGCGTTGAAGGTGATGTAGTCGACCTTGTCAAGGTCAATGACGTCATCGTATCCGGTAATCCACAGAGTGCGGCCGTTGTTCTCGAAGTGGAGGTCGCCGGCCACGCCGAAGTTATACTTTGTGAATTCGTCGCCCTGCTTTACGTACAGAGCCTTGGGGAACGCAAACGCGCATGCCACTGCAGAGGCAGCCGCGAGGCTTAAAAGAATCTTTTTCATTTCACAGCTGCTTTAAGTGTATAATCTCCCGAACTGATAAGTACCACGCCTGCCTGAAGGCCCGTGAGCACTACTGTCTGGCCTTTCTCGACTGCGGGAATATTGACAAGCAGCGCTCCGGCTGCATTGTATACCTTGAATGCGCCGTCGGCGAGCATGGTCACTGTGCGCGATGCCGCATCATATGTGAAGGTGGCTTCGGCCTCGGATGCCGAAACCTGTCCGATGCCGGCAGTCTCGTCGACATACATTTTCTCGAGCGATTCCTGGGGGAAACTTGCAACAGTATTGTTGTCTTTGTCGGTCGCCGTCATGGTTCCGCCCTTGAAGGTGAGGCGGTCGACCGTATCGAGATTGAGCACTTGCCAGCCTTCGCTCGTGCGGATGTGCAGATAGTTGCCTGCACTGTCCTCGGCTGATACCGACAGAGCCGATAGAGCAACGGCTCCTGCAAGAAATAGATTTTTAAGATTCATTGGTGTTATAACGTATTATGTTTAACTTGTGCAAAATTAGGGATTTTCGCACAGATATAAAACAGCGCGTTCTGTTAAAATACATTAACAGAACGCGCGTTGTATTGTCAGAACTTCACTACCATGCCGGCCACGAGCTGGCTGTCGGAGGCGGCTGCGATGCGACCCTCGGTCTTGTCGTAGAAACAATGCTCGTAGTTGAGCTTGAAGGCGCAGAAGAGCGGGCCAACGAGGCGCGAAGCCGTCACGCCTCCGGTCAGACGCTTATGCGCCGCAATCGTCGTGGGCAGCTTGCCGCTGCCGTCCTTCATGCCCGACGAGGCGTCGGTGATGCCGTCGAGACGGGCCTGGAACGACACCTTGTCGACGATGCGCGAGCGCACGGGCAGGCCGTAGTCGACAAAGAAGTCATAGGCGTGCGAGGGCTTGTGGGCGCCGCCGGTATAATGGCGGTAGATATACTCGGCCTCGGCGAAGAAACGGCCGCAGCTCCACGACAGGGCGGCATCGACCTGATTGACTCTCACTCCCGCTCCGGCACCGCCGGGCACGCGCGACATGAATGCTATCTCCGGGCGGAGCCCCCACGGTGTGGTGTAGGACGTCTTCACCGAGTATGTCATGGCGCTGTTCCAGTTGTAGTGGTCAATCATGTCGGTGGCATTGAACACGCCGCCCTCGGCATAGAGGCCTGTGCCGGGCACGCTGTATCCGGCCTTGAAGCCTACCGAACGAAGGTTGCCGAAGTTGTTGGTCAGCGAGGGGTCGGCGAAGTAGTACTTCCACGGCGCGCGCGTTGCCTCGACGGAGAATGGCACACGCATCTGGCCGAGCATCAGCTTGAGACCGCGCACGGGCTTGAAGCCGGCGAAGGCGTCAAGAATCTTTATCTTGCCGTTGTCGCAGAAATCTACCTGCATATAGTAGTCAAGCCAGGGCATGACGTCGCCCGCGGCGCTGAGACGCGCGTTGGCAACCTGGAAGCGCCCCGTGCCGTCGGTGATCGACTGGCGGTAGAACGCGCGGAGCGTGCCGCTGACAGTGGGTATGAAACTGAGTTTTTGCTCTTCCGCATCTTCGGCGGCACATGCCGCCCCGGCTGTGACGGAGAGCGCCAAAGCCAAAGCTAAAATTCGAAATGTCTTCATCAGTAGTCGTATTCTAATTCAAAATCGGCTATCCAGAGCGTCGAGCCGACGCCTCCGGTAAAGTAGTCTCCATATTTGCTTGCAGAGGCACATACTATTATATAGCGTGGCACGCGCGACGTGGAGCGATAGTCCAGATCTACCTTGAACTGCTGATACTGCTCCACATCCTTGGCCCACTGCACCTTGCCGTATGCCACGACGTACGAGGCGTTCTCGTCGAAGAGGTTGCGGTTGGCGGGATTGGTGCGTATCTCGATAGGCGACGGGCTGTCGATGAGGGCCATCCACACTATCGCGGTGTCGGGCTTGCCGTTCATGTCGCTGAACTCGGACGACGTCTTGTTGATAGGGGTGCACTTGTACTTGAACTGTCCGCGCAGCCCGACGGGACGCTCCACAAACTCCCTGCCAAAGCTGAGCACACCGTTTGTACCCTCGGTGCGCACGTAGTCGCCCGTGAAAATATTGCCCGCGGCGAGCTTGATGAGCACGTTTTTGGTCTCGAGCTTGGCCGCCTTGCCTGTTCCTGTGGGAGTATCGTCGGTCGGCACGGTGATTGACGAGCCGCCCATTGCCGCGCCGGGGTTGCCGGTGCCCCAGAAGGGAGCCTCGCCCTCGGTCCACGGACACCATACCTTGCCGTCGAGCCACCAGTTCTCGAAGTTGCCGTTCGGCAGCTCGACCTCGGCACCGGTCTTGAATGTCAGAGTCTTGCCGTAGTCGTCGCCGCTGTATACGCGGGTCTCGTAGCTTGTCTGCGGACTGAGGTGCTTTATGCAGGCCTTTATCGAGCCGTTTGTGTTTGTGACATCGGCGGCGGGCACTCTCAGCCATTCTTCGGCGCCTGCCACGCGGTACTCTACCCCGCTCTCTCCTGTCGCCTCGGCTTTGCCGTAGACCCATGCCACACGCGTCCAGCCGTCGGCCGACTCGGTGGTAGCAAGCTCGGCGATGACTTCGACATAGACAGTCCACTCCTCGGCGCGGTCATAGTTCTCGACAGTCACCTTGAGAGGCTTCGTGGCATCGAAAGTGCTGCCTTCGGCAAGAGCCGGGGTCATCTCGCTGCCTGCGGGACCGAGCTTTGCCCGCACCACTTTTATCTCGGTAAGGTCCTCGGCGGCGCCTACATACACTATGACACGGCGCGTGGCCACGTCGATGGTGGTCTCGCCCATCTGGCCTTCCACTTCGAAGTAGCGGTCGATGTCCTGACGGGCGACAATCTTCCACTGCCAGTCCTGATACAGGCGCAGGTCGACCATGCAGGGCTGCGACAGGTCAAGGGCGTCGGCAAAGGGGTTGCCGACAAGTTCGGCGCCCGGCGACAGGGAGTAGCCGGTCACCAACACATTATATATATCGGCCTCCTCGGGCAGCGTCACCGTGGCGGTACGCGTCACCGTGTCGATGGCCGTCGAGCCGGACTGGTCCTGGAACTCGAGGGTCACGAAGTTGGCCTGTATGCGGGGGTAAGGTATGTTGTTGTGTATGCACGAGCCTAAAGTCAGGGCTGCGAGGAGCACACACATTGAGAGTAGCTTGCGAAACATGGCTTATCAGATTACGACCATCAGGCCGAAGTTGATATTGAAGATATTGAAGCGGAAGTTGGCGCCGGACGTCACGCGCGAGCCTTCGTCGACACCGTTGGTGGTCTGCGTCTCCTTGCGCCACTTCAGACCGAAGACACCGAACGATACGTTGAACGACACATAGTCCTGGATGAACACGCACACACCCGGGCTGAAATTGAGCGAGCCTTGGGTGACGATGGTGCGGGTGTCCTTGGGCTCGCCCGCATAGAGGCGCTTGAAGCGCGACGAGCCGCTGCCGAAGGCGAGGTCCACTTCGTTGAACACGCCGAAGCGGCCGTGTGTGTCGAGACCGACATAGTTGCGGTAAAATGTCGAGACAGAGAAGCTCTGCTGATAGTAGCTCACGTCGCGGATGGTGAAGTTGAGGTCGCTGTCGAACTCGAATGCCATATTGGCCAGGTCGGCGATGCCTCGGGTGTAGTCGAACTTCAGACCCACAGCCTGGTTGCTGCGGAAGAAGTAGGCCACCGACGGTTTGATAGAGTACATCTTGCCCTTGAAGTCAAAGTCCTTGAGCATCGACAGCACCTGTATGTCCTCGGTCTGCAGCTCGCCGTAGCTTGCCGTCACGCCGAATCCCCATTTGCCCTTGGGGATGAAGAGATAGTTGAAGAGACCGCGGTCGAAGCGGCCGAAGTTGCGCTCCGGGATGATGACTTCGACTGTGTCGCCCGCCACGATGACGCGCTCGATTGAATCGACGGGCACGCGCTCGCCCTTGCGGACGATGGTCTGCGCCTGTGTGTAAACGCCGCAAGCCACGGAGGCAAGCAGCAGAAGTATGTATTTCAATGCTTTGTCCATGACTGCGTCAGATATAGAACATCACGCCGAAGGTGATAGAGAACAGGTTAATCTTGAAGTTGGCTTTCTGCGAGTGACGGTTGGCCACATATATCTGGTCGGTTACCGACCGGGTGTGGTTGTAGTTGAAGCCGAGCACGCCGACGTTCACCTCGATGGCCGAATAGTTGTTGAGGAACACCGCCAGACCGGGGGCGAGACCCACATTGAGCTGGAAGTTACGCTCGTAGGTGCCGCTAAGCTTGTCTCCCGAGCCGGAGCAGAGCTTCGACTGGCCGCCGCCGAGTTGAAGCTGCACCTCATTGAACAGGCCGAAACGTGTGCTTCGGCCGAGACTCATGTACGTGCGGAAGACGCCCGTGCCGAAGTAGTTGTGCGAGATGCTGTAGAGATTGTCGATGTTGAACTCCGTGCCCTCGCCGAGGACGACGTCGGCCGAGCTAAGGCGTGTGCGCTGACGGCTGTAGGAGAAGCGGCCGCCGGCCGTAAGGTTGTCCTTGAAGCAGAACATCAGCGTGGGACTGACCTTGAACGAATACGAATCGCCGTTGAGACGCTCGAATATAAGGAAGGAGTAATTGTTCTGGTCTGATTGAGTGTAGCTCACACTGACGCCTGCCACCCACGCGCCTTTAGGCACGAAAGAAACCTGCTCGAGTTTGCGGCGGAACTCCTGCTGAGCCGAGGCCGGCAAGGCCGACGCCAACAGGATGACAGCAAGTGCCACTACGGCCGCGAGCTTTTGTCTGATATCCATATTTTCTGTTATGGTTGGTTTACCTTTTTCATTGCAGACATAACGACCAATTAAATGGGCGATTGGGTGCAAAATTTTTGTAAAGTTAGTAATTTTTATTTAATTATTTATAAACTCCCGGGCAAAAACTGCCGCAATCCCCGCTGGGAGCGTGCTGTGAACGTTTTGACAATAATGGGCGGGCCGTGCCGTCCGTTCCGAAAAAAATGAGTAACTTCGCCCTCTCAAGTTTTATCCGACATGAATCTAAAAGCATTTTTCACAGCTGTCATGCTTGTCACGGCATCGGCCTTCCAGGTCTTTGCCGAGAACATCCTCGGCATCGACGGCGAAGAATCCACTTCGGTGGGTATATACATCAAGGAGATAGCCTCCGGCAAGGTGCTGATCGACCACAACTCGCAGTTGGCACTGACTCCCGCCTCGGTGATGAAAGCCATCACGACGGCATCGGCGCTGTCGGTCAACGGTGCCGACCGACGCTTCTCCACCAAGGTATCGCTCCGCGGCGAGAAAGCGGCCGGGGGCGTATGGCGCGGCGACATCGTCGTGCACGGCGTGGCTGACCCCACACTCGAGAGCGAGAACTTCAAGGGCTCGAACGGATTCTGCGACTCCATCGCCGCCGCCCTGCGCCGCCGGGGCATAAAGCGCGTCGAAGGCACCGTCGTCGTCGAGCAGAGCCTCAAGGATGCCGGACCGATACTCCAGTGGGAGAGCGAGGACATCGCATGGCCATACGGCGCAGGCCTCTTCGGCTTCAACTGGCGCGACAACATAGCCACACTCTACCCCAACACGGGCGTCACAAAGCCGCACGTGCCCGGCCTCGAGATATGCGTCAACAAGACTACCGGCGGCAACGACCTCGTCAGAGGAGTATACAGCAACCGGCTGATGGTATACACCCGCGACCCCGGCAACAAGAAATGGGCGCTGAAGACAACCGTCCCCGACCCCGCAGCAGTATTCGCCGAAGAGCTGCGCGGCAGGCTGTCGGAAGCAGGCATCACCCTCGGCAAGAAAGCGACGGCTCCGCAAGGCAAGCTCGCCGCCCTGTATACACACCGCTCGCCCCGCTTCGGCGAAATAATGCGCAGCCTGATGATACGCTCCGACAACCTCTTCGCGGAAGGCATACTGCGCACCCTCGCCCCCGCCGACACTCGCAAGAGCGCCATAAAGCGCGAGAAAGAACTGTGGGCGACAAGAGGCATCAACACCAGATACACCATCATCAACGACGGCAGCGGCCTTACTCGCGCCAACCGACTGTCGGCTCACTTTATCGGCGACGTCCTCGAGTGGATGGCCCGCTCGGAGAACGCCCTGACCTACTCGTCGTTCTTCCCACGCGCCGGCAAGGAAGGCACCATGCGTGGATTCCTCGACAAGACCCCGCTCATGGGCATGGTGGCGCTCAAGACAGGCAGTGTCAGCTCGGTGCAGTGCTATGCCGGATACAAGCTCGACGAAGACGACAAGCCCACACACATCGTCGTGATCCTCGTCAACGGTTTCTTCTGCCCCAGACGACAGGTGCGCGAGGCCACCGAGAGACTGCTCCTCGACACGTTCAATTAATCCATCACTCTGACTATGACCGACATTAAAGAAATAATACGACTCAACATAGAGCTCGAGGGGATGCTTCGGGTTCTCGACAACCGCGACAGCGAACAGGCCCGCGAGATACTCGCCGAACGTTTCAGGACATACTCCCTGCTGATGGAAAATCTGCTCGG
>JAICZO010000012.1 GCA_029057255.1 Muribaculaceae bacterium
GTGCTCTCACGAGTACCTCCCTTTCCATTCATCACATTATGCTTAAACTAAAGTGCTTTCAGAATTACGACGCATGGGTCAGTATCGGCCTTCGACTGTCTCCCAGTCGACGATGTCCCACAGTTTTGTGAGGGCGTCGGCTCGACGGTTCTGATAGTCGAGATAGTAGGCGTGTTCCCAGACGTCGAATGTGAGCAGCGGCGTTAGTCCGTCGCGTATGGGGTTTGAGGCGTTGGGTCCCTGTGTGATAAACAGTTTGCCTGTTTCGTCTCTCGAGAGCCATACCCATCCCGAGCCGAAGAGTCCGACACCGGCGTCGACGAATGCTTCCTTGAATTTCTCGAAGGAGCCGAAGTCGCGGTCGATGGCCTTGCGCAGGTCGCCGGTAGGCTCACGTCGGCCGTCGGGCGAGAATGAGAAGAAGTAGAAGATGTGGTTCCATGCCTGTGAAGCGTTGTTGAACAGTGCTCCGTCGGCGTGCATGATTACTTCTTCGAGGTCGGCATCTTCGTATTCCGTCCCTTTGATGAGGCGGTTGAGGTTGTCGATGTATGCTTTCTCGTGTTTGCCGTAGTGGAATTCTACGGTTCGTTTGCTGATGACAGGCTCGAGAGCGTCGTCTTCGTATGGGAGTTGCGGTTGTTCGTAGGTCATATCTATTGTTTTTTGTTGTTTAATCAAATCTACTAACTAAACATCATTCATCGTGCCATAGTTCACATTTGTGTTGTTTTTGACAATTGTTAATGCTATATTTAATATTTAAAATTCGTATCTTTGGCACCTGTTAATATGAAACGCCTGTTGTCATGTATATTAATAGCTCTGCTCCTTGCAGCCTGCCACAGTTCGCGCAAGACTGCAAGGCGTCCTGATGTGCCGTCGGTCGAGTTTGAGAAGCCTTCGGAGGGCATTGACCATGATGTGGCGTCGAGGCTCGAGAAGGAGGCGCGCAAGTGGATAGGCACGAAGTATCGCTACGGCGGACAGTCGCGCCGCGGCACTGATTGCTCGGGTATGATGATGGTGATTTACGAGGGTGTGGCGGGCATAAAGCTGCCGCGCGACTCGCGCTCGCAGCAGAAGTTCTGCCGTCAGCTGAAGAAGAGTCAGATTGCTCGGGGCGACCTTGTGTTTTTTGCTACGTCGAAGAACAGCAGCCGTGTGAGCCATGTGGGCATGTATATCGGCGACGGCGATTTTATCCATGCGTCGTCGTCGAGGGGTGTCATTGTGAGCAATCTCTCGGAGAAGTATTACCGCAACCACTATCACTCGGCCGGACGTGTGCCGGGGATAAAGGAGGCGGGCCGCAAGGGCAAGAAGAAGAAGGCGGAGAGGCGCGGCGATGTCATCGAGAGTGAGGCTCCGGCCTCTCTGCCCGATGTGCGCCCGACGGCTCCGGCGCCCGGCAACGGGGAGCGTGACCTGCGCAAGGCGGGGAGCGTGGTGGAAGTGCCGCTCGACTCGCTGCTTAAGCGTGGTGCCTTGCCCGATACGGTGGCAAGCCCGTCAGTCCCCGCTGTGGAGGAGCATGACGAGCTTGCCGATTCAATCCGCGACGCCGTGCGCCGCGCTATGGTTTTTTAGTATCAGCGGGCAGCGTATGTTGCGCCGGATACCATCTGCTGGTATGCGTATACGCCGGCTTCCGATACTTCGACTGTGCGCCAGTCGTTGCCTGCACCTACAGGAACGCGCACGTGGGTGTCGTCGACAAACGAGAAGAGGACGTGGCTCTTGCCGTCGACGTTGACGCTCCAGGACTGATCCTCGGCGTTGAAGTCGAGGCGCACGCTGCTGCCGTCGTTGCAGCTGATGATGTCGTAGCC
>JAICZO010000120.1:0-235 GCA_029057255.1 Muribaculaceae bacterium
CCGTCGATAGTCGTCCACTGTTTTGCGAGGCCTTCGAGCTGGTAGGAGAAGGTGTTATGACTTCCTGCCACATAGTTGCATACGGTGAAGTCGAGCGTGAAGACAGTCTGTCCGGGGCCGAATGTTATCTTGTCGGTCTCGGCGATGGAGCGTTCGAGCAGGCCGCTGTCATCGCCGGGCGTGACAGTTGTGTTGAACAGACGCAGGCCGGAAATCAGAGGAGCCGGCGCATACG
>JAICZO010000120.1:245-6501 GCA_029057255.1 Muribaculaceae bacterium
GGTTTGACTCCAGTACCGAGGGGTTGAAGAATGTCAGGCCGTTGATGCCTCCGAAGTAGAGGTAGCCCGACGAGCTGCGCAGGAAACTCTTGCGGTTGAACTGGTTGCTCTGCAGTCCGTCGCGCTCCGAGTATGTGCGCACGGCGCCTGTGGCGGGGTTGAGGAATGCCAGTCCGGAGTTGGTGCTGCACCACAGGTTGCTGTTTGCGTCCTCGAGGAGGCCGTATACGATGTTGTTGGGCAGGCCCTGAGCGGTGGTGTATACCGATACCGAGTCGCTTGCCGTGTCGTAGCGCATCAGTCCGGTGTTGGTCGATATATAATAGTTGTGTCCGTCGCGGCTGAGATATACGTTGTTGACGCCGCTGCGGTAGGCTTTAATCTCGTCGGGGATGTCAGCCGGAGTTAGCTTGCTGTTTTCGTCCTCGTGGAACACTGTCACGCCGTCCTCGCCTGATATCCACAGCAGACCCTTGCTGTCGCGGTATAGGTCAGTGATGCGTCTGAGGTCGTCTGCGGGCACGATTGTCGTGACGCCGCTCTCCGTGTTATAGAGTATGAGGCGCTCTATTGTGGCCAGCCACATGTGCGACGGTCGGCGGGCCGGGAGTATGGCGTAGATATTGGAGGGAGAGTTGGCCGGGCGTGTCATCCGTCCGGTTTTCATGTCTATGATGTTGAGGCCTCCGAGGTGCGAGCCTATATATGCCTTGCCCTCCTTTTCGTCCAAGTATATGGCTTTTATGTCGTTGGAGCCGAGGCCGTTTTCCTTCGTGAAGTATCGGTAGCTGTCTTTGGCGGGGTCATAGACGTTTATGCCGCCATTGTTGGTCGCTATCCACAGATTGTGGTCGGCGTCCTCGGTCATGGCGCCGACGACGTTGTCGTTCAGCGACGGTCTTGCGGGCGAGTGGCGCAGAGTCTGGAACTGGTTTTTGAGCGGGTGGTAGTAGTTCAGGCCGCCGAAGAAAGTGCCGAGCCACATGCCGCCCTGATGGTCGGCGTAAATGCGGCGCACCGAGGCGTGCGACAGATTGTCGGAGCCTTGGTCGGCGGCGCAGTCGGTGAAGTGCCGGCGGTCGGGGCCCACTATGTCAAGTCCGTTGAAAGTTCCGGCCCACACGCGTCCGCGGTTGTCATGCGCCATCGAGCGGACATAGTCCGAGCCGAGCCCCTCCTTGCCTCCCGAGCGGTATCGTGCCACGGTCTTGCCCGATTTCGGGTCTATGCGGTATATGCCGAAGCCTTCGGTGGCCACAAGCAGCATATCGCCGTCAGGAAGTGTCTGAGTCACAGTGGGCGAGCCTTCGAGCGTCAGCCCTGTGAGAGTGCCGTCGTGCGGGTTGAGGCGGTACAGGCCGTTCTTCGCCGCCGCCACAAACACGTTCTCGCCGTTGCGGCTGAGCGAGAATACCGGTACTGTGATGTTTTTTCCTGCCACACCGGCGGCAAATTCTCCCAAGGAGGGCGTGAAAGTGTATATGCCGCGGTCGGTGCCGACGAGGATTCTGTCGTCGTCAAGAGGCAGGATGTCTCTTACGGTGACGTCGGCGGGGTAGTTTCTGAAACTGTCGGAAGAAGCATCATATACGGCGAGATACTTGTCGCCGCAGATCCACATATCTCCCTCGCTGTCAAAGGCAATCCTCTTGACGGCATTGTCGGCCGGGGTGCCGGGGATACTGTCTTCGTGGCGGTAGACGCGGAAGGTATAGCCGTCGTAGCGGTTAAGGCCGTCGGGGGTGGCAATCCACATATACCCCGCCTTATCCTGCCCGATAGCTGCCACGGTCGCGTGAGACAGGCCCTGGGACAAGCCGATCTGCTTGAACTTCAGGTCTGTGTGCACTGCGCCCGATGCCGCGCAGGCGATAAACAGTAGTGTCGATATGATGAGTTTCTTCATGGTATGGCAATCGTGTATTACATTGCGAAGTTACAGATTTTTTTTTGTTCAACAAACCGGAGTCCTTCTGAAATCAGAGAAACATATCCGAGGGAGGCATACCCTCTGACACAAATCATGAACCACAGGGTTGCCGCAGGCATTGCCCCGTGGTTCATGGACGCATCATTCTTCTTACCAGAGATATTGATACCTAATATATATTTGTTTCATGGATATGTCGGCATTGTTTCCGGCTGCGAAATTAACAGCACTTTTCGGTATGACAAAACCCTTCGGGGAAGTTTCGACAGAATCGTGACCTTTTTCAACAAGTCCGCTATGGCTCAGCATCTTCGCTGTGATATTCAACATCCGTAGTATAGTTTTGGACAATTTTCGCATCCCGGATTTCATTATTCTACACGCGAAAAAGAGCGATAGGATTTATTGAAGTAATTTTGCAACCGAGATAAAAAACCACTGACAGCCGCCATGAAAAAATACGCTCTCACCGCAGGCCTGATTCTCGCCTCCGCCTTCGCCGCCTGGGCGAAGCAGCCTAACATCATATACATCAAGACCGACCAGCAGAGTGCCAACGCTCTCAGCTGTGCCGGCAACGAGTATGTAAAGACTCCGGCGATGGACCGCCTTGCATCGCGAGGTGTCCGCTTCACCAACGCCTACTGCGCGCTGCCGCTGAGCGGCCCGTCGCGCGCCGCCATGTTTACGGGCTATATGCCGTCGCAGTGCGGCATGATAGAGAACGAGACTCCGCTGCCCGACTCTCTGCGCAACCGCACCCTCGGCAACATCATGGAGGAGGCCGGCTATCGCGGAGTGTATGCCGGCAAGTGGCATGTCAACACCAACGCGCTGCCCGCCGAGAAAGCTTTCGGCTTCGAGCGCCTGCACGGCCACGACGACAACGGCCTTGCCGAGTCGGTGGTCGACTTCCTGCGCTCCGACCGTGGCGACCGTCCCTTTTTCCTTGTGGCGTCGTTCGACAATCCTCACAATATATGCCAGTATGCCCGCGGCCAGCGTCTCCCCGAAGCCGAGATACCCGAGCCCGCATCGGTGGCCGACTGTCCGAACCTGCCGGCGAACCATCTGATACAGCCCTACGACCCCGACATCCTCCGCTGGGAGCGCGAGCACAGCTACCGACTCTATCCGACGAAAGGCTACACCGCCGATGACTGGCGCCGCTACCGCAACAACTACTTCCGCCTCATCGAGCACGTCGATGCCGAGATAGGCAAAATCGTCGACGAGATTGACCGCGCAGGCCTGTGGGACAACACCGTCGTTATCTTCACGTCCGACCACGGCGACGGTCAGGGCGCCCATCAGTGGAATCAGAAGACCGCCCTCTGGGAAGAAACCGCCAACATCCCTATGATAGTATGCGCGCCCGGCAACAAGAAGAATGCCGGAAAAGTCAGCGAGGCTCTTGTCAGCAACGGCATCGACCTTATGCCCTCGGTGCTCGACTGGGCCGGCGTGGCCAAGCCCGCATGGTGCAAGGGCGCAAGCTACCGATATGCCGTCGAGAACCCCTCCGCCCCCACGGCACAGCCTTATGTGGTGACCGAGACAGACTTCGCCCAGACCGGCGGCACCAAGGGTTGGATGCTCCGCACGCCCAGATACAAATATGTGCTCTATGAGGCCGGTGCCAACCGCGAGGCTCTCTACGACATGGAGAACGACCGCCTCGAGATGCGCAACCTTGCCGTCGAATCGGCTTATAAACAGGTCGTTGAAGAGCACCGACGCATGCTTGCCCGCTGGTTCGAGGAGAATCCCGGCGGACTTCCTTTCTCGCGACTCCGCTATATACCCGTAAACTGAATCTATACAACAGATAACAATAAGGAACATGAAGAAATATCTGCCTTTTTTATTGCTCCCTATGGCTCTCGCGTCGTGCGACAGCCGTCATACAATTGAAGTCTGCAATGACTCGGACATCGCCCGCAACGGCGAGATAGCCCAGGTCGCCCTTTCCGAAATCCGCAAGGCGGTAGGGCAGGGCAGTTTTGTCATCACCGACGGCGAGTCGGCCGAAGTCCCCTATCAGATAACATACGACTCACTCGTGATTTTCCCCGCGACCGTTGCCGCCAACTCTACCGTTATATATAATGTGGCGCCCGGCGTACCGTCGCAGGTCGATACCGTTGCCTGCGGTGCTTTCTACGAGCGTCGCAAGGACGACCTCACATGGGAGAACGACAAGGCCGCATACCGTGCCTACGGCCCCGCGCTGCAGGCATCGGGCGAGCGTGCATTCGGGTATGACGTCTGGACCAAGTCGGTCGGACATCCCGTCGTGGCCAAGCGCTACCGCGACGCCTTCGCCAAGGTTGCAAGCTTCCACGAAGACCACGGCGAGGGTATGGACGTTTACACCGTCGGCCCCACCCTCGGCGCCGGCACTGCCGCCCTTGTCGACAGCCTCGGCGACATCCGCTACCCCTGGTGCTTCGAGAGCTACGAGATTCTTGACAACGGCCCCCTCCGCTTCAGCGTCCGCCTGACATATCCCTCCGGAGCCTTCGGCTGCGACAGCGCAGTGCGCGAGTCACGCCTCATCAGCCTCGACAGCGGCGAGTTCCTCAACCGCACCGAAGTGTGCTTCGACGGACTCTCGGACAAGGCGACGGTCGCACCCGGCATAGTGCTGCACCGCCACAACCCCGACGGATATGTACTCGACAACGAGAACTCCTTCATGGCCTGTGCCGACCTCACCGACAACCCCGACGGACAGAACGGCGTCATATATATAGGTGTCGTCGCACCGCAGGCCGATACCGTCGTCCTCCGACAGATGGACAAGCCCGAAGGCGACGCCGTGGCACATCTCCTTGCCAAGAGCGGATACAACCCCGGCGACGCTTACGTATACTACTGGGGCTCGGGTTGGTCGAAGGGTTTCATGCCCGACTGGGAGCAGTGGACCGACTACCTCGCCGACTTCGGCCGACGCATGGGTCACCCGCTGAAAGTAAGCGTAAAATAGCCCCTGAACCCACCTGAGAAGCACATAATAGACAGCATTAACACATTTTTTCAACAAATGCGAGAGGCATTAGGCCGGGAGTAACATATTTCAACACAGCGTTAACATATCGTATATATTATTTCTGCCTAATTTTGCGTTGTCGAATTACCGGAGCAACGTAGTACGACAATTCTCTATAAATCACTCGCAATTGTTGCGACCAATCGATATCATGATGAAAAAAATTCTGTTCAGCCTTGGCATGCTCATTTCAGCTTCGACCGCAGTTTTTGCGGCTGAGAATGCCAACATCCGACTCACTGACATCAGTCTGATGCACGAAAGCCGCGCCACTCCCAACCCCACCGACGGATGGGTGGAGACAGAGCGCGCCATCTCGTTCCAATGGCCCATGCCGGCGTGGGCACGTGGCAAGGGTGCACCCCTTGACGGCATGGAACACAAAGTAAAGAAAGTCGACAAGTCCAAGCTCAAGTACCGTCTCCGCTATTCGACCGACAAGAGCTTCCCCGCCGGCAAGACTGTGACCGTAGACCGCAACTGGCCCTTCTACAACCCCGAGCAGCCTCTCGCCGCCGGTACATGGTACTGGCAGCACGCCTTCGTCAACGAGGACGGCACCGAGGAGTGGAGCCCCGTCTACTCTTTCACCCTCGTCGACAACGGCAAGCTCTTCGCACCTCCTTCGTACAAGGAGTTTATCGCCAAGCTTCCCAAGACCCATCCCCGCATTCTGGTCGACGCCGCCGACTGGGACAATTTCATCGAGGGCGCCAAGGACAAGCCCGAGTACCGCTGGTATCTCGACGTGGCCGGCAAGGCTCTCACCGAACCCATGAAGAGGGTAGAGGACATCCGCACCGACAAGGTCAAGAACCTCAAGAGCGAGATGCAGATCAAGGCATACCTCACCCGTGAGTCGCGCCGCATCATCGACGCCGAGGAGAGCACCTGCGAGGCCCTCATCCGCGCATACGTCCTGACCAAGGACCGCAAGTATGCCGACGAGGCCATCAAGCGCATCACCACCATGTTCAAGTGGAGCGAAAACCCTAACGTGCAGGGTGACTTCAACGACGGCGCCATCGTGTCGCTGGCATCGATGGCCTATGACTCGTTCTACGGCATCATGACCGACGCCCAGAAGAAGGCGTTCCTTGCCGAGCTGCAGCCCCGCATCGCCAAGATGTACTCGCACTATCACAATTATCTCGAAAATCATATCGCCGAGAACCATCTTTGGCAGATGAACTTCCGCATCACATCAATGGCCGTGTACGCCACCTATGGCGACTTCCCCGAGAGCGACCTCTGGGCCGACTACTGCTACAACG
>JAICZO010000121.1 GCA_029057255.1 Muribaculaceae bacterium
GTCGTCAAGATTATGACGGACTATGACTTCGACATCGTCGGGATGCAGGAAGTGACAGGCGCCAACGGCGGCTCCTGCCTCAACCCCGAGACAGGACGGTCGCAGCTGGAAGACCTCAAGGCATGGATGCCCGACTACAGTTTCCTCGAGTGGGAACGCTCCGGCAACAACAACGCAAAAGACTACTCCTACAATGTCATCGCCTACAAGACCGACCGCTACGAGTGTCTGCAGTCGGGATGCTTCTGGATATCGCCCTCGCCCGACACTCCCGGTCCGGGATGGGACACCAACCCCGAGTACAATGGCATATGGCGCACCTGCGGATGGACCAAGATGAAGGTACGGTCAAGCGGCGAGATATTCTTCTTCGCCGTGACCCACTGCAACTACGGCGCATCGCTCGACGGCATAAACGGCAGCGAAGTCGTGTCGAAACGTCTCGGCCGGATTGCGGGCGACATGCCCGTGGTGCTTGTCGGCGACTTCAATATGCGACGTGCCGACCACCCGGAGGCATACCGCGGCTACGCTTCATACTTCTATGACGCCGCCCTCACCGCCAAGGAGAATTATAGCCTTCCGCAGTCCAACCCGTCGACGACCGTTACCGGCCAGAACTGGTACCCCGTGACGAGTTCGCTTATGAGCGGTTCGGAGTTCGACTTCTGCTTCTACCGCAACATGGAAGTGAAGAGCCGTCACATCATAACAGAGTTCTACGGCCGCTCCGTCAACCCCTCCGACCACTTCCCCCTCCTGATGCGCTGCACACTCTCCGGCGAGAAAGCTCCCGCCACGGTCTATGTGGACCGGGAAGCTGAAGCAGGCGGTGACGGCACCCTCGCGAAGCCCTTCGGCACTATCGCCGAGGGCATTGCCGCCGCAGGTATTCTCGGTACCGTGAAAATCACGGCCGGGAATTACGGCGAGCGCATCGACATCCCTTTCTCCGTCACTCTCGACGGCGGCTATGGCCATGATTTCACTGCCGTCGAAGGCCTGACATCATTGTCGGGCGAAGGCCGCACAGAGAGCCTCGTGTCGGTTCCGTCCGCACACTCTCTGACTCTCTCCAACTTCGAAGTAAAAGACTACACATCATCAAAACTCAATACCGACGGCGCCATCAGGTTCAACGGCATGAACCTGTGCCTGTCGAATGTCACCGTCTGCAGCAACACGGCCTTCAGCACCGGAGCCGGACTCAACGTCACGTCAGCCCGTAACGTCACACTTGACAACTGCCGCTTCTTCTCCAACTCCTCAAGCGAAAACGGCGGCGCCTCCGCCATCAGAATCAACGGCGACCTCTTGGTGTCCGACTGTCACTTCTATTCCAACGATGCAAAAAACGGCCCGGCACTTTCTGTTACCGACGCTGAGAGCCTGCTCATACGATGCTCCGCTTTCTCCGGCAACACCTCGCGCGCCACAGGTGCGCTCTATCTCAACGGATGCCCGTCGGCCAAAAAATACACAATTGTCAACTCGACCTTTGCATCCAACACGCTGTCGGCGCCAAGCGGTCTTCCTGTTGTCACCCGGAAATTCGGCGGCGCGGCAATAGCCACTGATTTCTCGACCGACATACACCTAAACATCGCCCACATCACCGTGACCGGCAACAAAGCCGTTTTTGCAGGCAGCAACAAGGCCAACTTCGGCGGCGCCGCCGTGAACAGCTTCGGTCTCGGCACCGTCACCCTACTGAACAACATCATCGCGGGCAACCACAGCGACGTGCCATGCGCCGACGTGGCATTCGCTGAGACAGCCACCGTCGACAAATCCCGCTTCAACATTTTCACGACTTCGTCGACGGTAGCTCACAAGGCCGACGCCACCGATTTCTGCGCTGCCGACCCCGCGGCGGCCGTAAAAGATCTTGCCACGCTTCTCGACGGCGAGATTGACGCCGACGGTAGTTTCGTGCCCGACATCCGCACATGGGGCGAGGGCATCACTCCCATCGTCCGACCCGTAGGCCGACAGTATGCAGGCAAGGACGTCGACGTGCTCACCAACTACCAGCGCCTGCTCGAGCAGCAGTTCAACCACGACATCGACGGCAACGGCACCATAGGCGGAGTCCTCTCCATAGACCAGTGCCGGAACAAGCGCGAGGACTCGAGCATGCCCGGCGCCGCCGAGTATATCGCTTATGCCGGAGTCAGCACTCCCGCGATGGCGGCCGACAGCCACGCTCCTGTATGTATTGACCGCAATGTATACCGCATCGACGGTCTCTCGGCACCGGTCGCAGTCTACTCCGCGGCAGGCGCTCTTATCGAGATAATACGGCCGGACAGCGAGGGCGCCGCAACTGTCGACGCGACGGCATACCCCGCGGGAGTATTCCTGATAGCAACTGAAAATCATACCTTCAAAATCATAAAATAACACCTCACAGATATGGACAGACTACAGTTTCTCAAGATAATGGGCCTGATAGGCGTAGGCGCTGCCCTCGCCCCCGAACTACTCGCCGGTGACGGCACGAAAAAGCTCAGCAGCATGGACCTCGGCAGCAAGAGTCTCGACGCCGACACGCCCCGACAGGTGAGCGTACTTGTTCTCGGCGCCGGTCAGCGTGGCTCGGTATACGCCAGCTATGCCTCGATGTATCCCGACGCCATGAAAGTGGTAGGCGTGGCCGACATAAACCCCGTGCGTCTGAAAAAGATGGCCGATGAGCACAAGGTCGACCCCAAGTACCGCTTCTCCGACTGGGCCGACGCTCTCAGCGCAGGCAAGATCGCTGACGCCGTGGTCATAAGCCTGCCCGACGACGTTCACTATGAGCCGTGTATGAAGGCTCTCGACATGGGATACCACATCCTGCTTGAGAAACCTGTGGCGCCCACAAGGAAGGAATGCGAGGACATCCGCGACCTCGCCAACCGCAAAGGCGCAATAGTGGCTGTGTGTCACGTGCTCCGCTATGCCCCCTACTTCGTGGCTCTGAAGAAGGTGGTCGACTCGGGCATGATAGGCAAGCTGATGTCAATACAGCACTTCGAGCCTATACGCTACGCACACATGGCGCACTCCTATGTCCGCGGCAACTGGCACAACTCAAAGAAGACCACGCCTATAATCCTTGCCAAGTCGTGCCACGACCTTGACATCATCCGCTGGATTGTCGGCTCGCCCTGCCGCTCTATATCGGCCTACGGCAGTCTCAGCTTCTTCACTCATGCCAACCGCCCGGCAGGAGCTACCGCCCGCTGCACCGACGGTTGTCCCCACGAGGACAGCTGCCCCTACTC
>JAICZO010000122.1 GCA_029057255.1 Muribaculaceae bacterium
TCGTTGACGGGTCAGTTAACTTTTGCAAGGAAGAGGTCGAGCGCGGCAGGCATCGAGGGAGCCTGGGGCGAGGGAGCCTCGACGTCGAGGCGCAGGCCTGCGTCGGTCACCGACTTTGCGGCAGCCGCACCGAGGGCAGCGATTGCTATCTCGCCCTGGTTGAAGTCGGGGAAGTTCTTGAGCAGCGATTCGATACCCTGGGGGCTGAAGAACACGAGCATGTCGTAGTCGAAGGGCTCGTCGGGTGTGAAGTCGTTGCTGACAGTGCGGTACATTGCGGCGGGCGTCACGTCAAGCTTGTTCTCGGCCAGCAGCGCGGTCTCGGCGCCGTTGTTGACGTCGCTCACGGCAAGGAGATACTTCTCGGTCTTGTGCTTCTGCATCGAGGGGAGCAGGTCGGCGAGGCGTCCTGTCTTGGAAGCGAAAATCTTGCGCTTGCGGTATACGATGTACTTCTGCAGGTAGTTGGCTACCATCTCGCTGGTGCAGAAGTATTTGAGAGTCACAGGTATGGATATGCGCATTTCCTCGCAAAGGCGGAAGAAATTATCAACACCGGTCTTTGCGGTAAAAATGATTGCAGTATAATCGGGGATGTTCACCTTCTGCTGGCGAAAATCCTTTGCGGACAGACCTTCGACTTTAATAAAAGGGCGAAAAACGATTTCGATACCATACTTCTCGGCCAGATCGTAGTACGGCGATTTATCGGAGGTCGGTTTGGGTTGAGAAACCAGTACTTTTTTAATCTTCACTCTTCTAACAGTTGTTGTCCGATGCCTATGATGTCAACGCCCACAGATACACGCTGAGGCGATATATCGCGAACATCGGGATAATTTCAAGTGTGCAAAGATACAAAATAAAATAAAGCAACGACTGAAAATTTCGGTAAAAAATCCTAAAGCCTTTGGCTATGAACAGAAGGTTTGCAGCTGAATATACAGATAATGAAATAGTTATAAGAGTGTCGTGCCACCCCGGGCGATATAGCAGCAGAAAGGCCGGTGCTATCATCAGCAGCCCGGAGTAGGCCTGCGTGGCCATGAAGCCGTTGATCCACCGGCGCCCGCTCTCGCGCCCGGCGAAGGCAAAGGCGACGAGGCGGTAGGCCACGTAGCGGAAGCCGTACCATGCCGCCATAAGTGCCATGAATGCCGAGGCGCCGTAGAACGACGGCGATGGCGGGTAGCCGGGCACATTATATAATAC
>JAICZO010000123.1 GCA_029057255.1 Muribaculaceae bacterium
CAGTAATAAAGAACGATGTTAAATAATGTATAATATAAATTTATGCATTAATTTTCGGATGTGATTTTCAGAATATCGGTCTCAAATGTGTCACGATTCAGTGCCCGGGCCTTGAGACGGTTGCGATACGTGTATATGGTGTTGAGCGAGTAGTTAAGCACCTGAGCTATACGCGCGCTCTCCTCGATGCCGAGGCGCATGAATGCGAGGATGCGCAGGTCGGTGTTGAGGAGTTCGCCGGGGCGAAGCAATATCTGCTCTTCGGGGCGAAGCAGGGCGTTGACTTTGCTGACGAAGTCGGGATAGATATGCAGGAACGCGTTGTCGAATACCTCGTAGAACTCGCGGCTCTGCTCCTCGACGAATTTGCCCGATTTCGTCATGCGGTAAAGCTCGTCGCTCTGGCCTGCCGCAAGCTTGCGCGCCGCGATTTTGCAGAAGGAGTTAAGCTTGTCCATGTATATCGAGCAGAGCTGCAGGAACTGGCTGATGTATACCTCCTTTGCAGTGTTGGCTGCCCGCAGGTTGGCCTGTAGTACGGTCATGCGGTGCATCTCGTGGCGCAGTACGAGCATCGAAGCGATGAGGCCTAACATGAGCAGGCCCATCGCCCCTATAATCCAGTATATGGTGCGTCGCCATGTTGAGATGTGGCCCGAGTGTGCCCGCTCGATGATGGGGAGCGACTTCGATGTGTCGACCATGCGGAGCGGCGCGCCGCACTCGACGGCGTTCTCCATTGCCGTCGACAGATACTTGTGGGCGCGTGTGACCTGGTTGTCGGCATATACGGCCGTGCCCAGTTCCTGGAGCGAGAGCACTTCGCGTGTGGCCGACACGACATCGGCTATCGCCGACAGTGCGAGGTAGTACTTGTATGCGTTGGTGTTGCCTTCGTCGAGCGCTATCGTCGACAGGTGGTGTGCCGCCCTTGCGCGGAGGTTACTTCCGGCGGGTTCGCGGTCGACCACCTCTTCGAGCAGAACCCGCGCCATCTGTCGGCGGTCGGTCAGGAAGTAGTATTCGCCGAGGTTGAACTTGTACTCGGGGCTCTCCGAGGGCAGCGCCTCGAGCAGTTTCTGCTGCAGGGCGAGCGACGCCTCGGTGTGCGGCTTGCTTATCTCGGGATAGAGTTTGAAGAAGGCCGAGATATAGGAGTGCATCTGACGCCCGGCGTCGTAGTACGACGGCAGCAGTTCTCGCGGTATACTGTCAGGGTTTATCGAATCATAAGTGTTGTGGGCCATCTCGAAGAATCCGCCCAGAGGCAGCAGCGATGCTATTTTCCATCGGTATTGCATTGCCGTGATGCCGTCGCTCATCTCGGCGCCTCGCCGCAGGAAGGCAATTGCGGAGTCGTTGTTGAACGAAGTGTAGGCCTCCGCTATCTCATTCATCAGTCTGGGGGTGTCGCCGTATTTCAGTCGCTCCATGTTCAGGCTGTCGATGCGGCTTTGGCGAGCCTTTATATAGTTTGCGCGCTGCGACAACACTCTGTCAAGATTGTCGAGCGATGCCTCCACGTCGCTGTCGGATACGGCAAGCGCAGTGCCGGCTAAAATAACAAACACGAGGGACAGAAGCCCTCGTGTATTACAGATTGAAACGGTTGGCAATTTCATCATTATCTATTATTGACATCACTGTGAGGCCGTCGGGGGTGTAGGACGGTTCTGCGCAGCTGAATAATTCTGACAGTATCGACTCCATCTCGGCTTCGGTGAGCACCTGCGGAGCCTTGACTGCCGCGGCCTTTGCCATCGACAGGGCAAGAGGGGAGAGTAGACTCTCGCGCGCCTTGTCGCCGGTGACGCATTCCTCCAGCAGCGCCGTCACTATCTCGGCCGGGCTTGCGCCTTGCAGCTGTGCCGGGACGGCGCCTATGTTCCATGTGGTGGACGACTTGCATGTCAGGCCGAATCCGAGCGACTCGAAGACGGGGAGCATGGTCTCGAGCATGGCGCTCTCCGACACCGACAGCTCTACCTCCTCGTCGAACATGAGAGTCTGCGAGGCGACGTCGCCGGCGCTCAGTGCCGCCAGATAGCGCTCGTATAATATACGGATGTGTGCCCTCCGCTGGGATACGACCATGAGACCGCGGTGCGAACCGGTGACGATATACGATGCTCGCAGCTGGAAGCATGTGCCCGACGTCTGAGGCGCGGAGGCCGGCGCTGCTGCGGCAGCCTCGGTGCGTGCCGGCGCCACGGTGAAGATGTCGTCGTTGTCGGCCGAGGGAATCTCGGCGAAGGCGTCGTCGCGCTTCTTCGAGAAATTCTCGTAGAGCTTGTCCCAGTCCTGCGGGGCGCGGTTCGACGACGATGGCCTCCATGTCACGCCTGCCGACTCTCGTGTGCCTGCCGACGGCGTCTCCGCGAAGGGGTTGTAGCCCGCGTCGACGCTCACTTCGGGCATGCCTGCTTCGGCTGCCGGGTCGAAGAGCGGTATCTCGGGAGCGTCCTCGGCGTCGAAGTCGAGAGCTCCGGCGGCCTGGGTCTTGCCGAGGGTCTCGCGCACGGCGGCTTCAAGAATCTGCCATATCGCCGCTTCGTGCTCGAATTTTATCTCATGTTTCTGCGGGTGTATATTGACGTCGATTGTCGCCGGGTCCACCTCGAAGTTTATGAAGTACGACGGCTGAGAGTCCGGCGCTATCAGGTTCTCGTAGCACTTGATGATGGCCTTGTGGAAGAAGGGGTGGCGCATGTTCCTGCCGTTGACAAAGAGGAACTGCTGCGCTCCGCGTTTCTTGGCATGGCGGGGCATGCCTATGAAGCCCTCGATTTTCACCAGCGACGTCTCTGTCGATACCGGCGCTATGTGTCCTTCGAGATTTTTGCCGAACAGCGCGCCTATGCGCTGCTTGAGCGTGCCTTTGGGGAACTGGTGCAGGGTAGTGTCGTTATGAATCAGCGTGAAGTCGATGTCGGTGTTGACAAGAGCGAGACGCTCGAACTCGCGCAGGATGTGGCTCAGCTCGATGCTGTCTTTCTTGAGGAACTTGCGCCTTGCCGGCATGTGGAAGAAGATGTTCTTCACCATAAGGTTGGTGCCCGGCACGCATGTCGCCGGCTCCTGTCCCTCGAATTTCGACTCCGATATCAGCAGGCGTGTGCCCACCGAATCGCCGTGGCGCATGGTGCGCAGGTCGATCTGCGCGACGGCCGCTATTGATGGCAGCGCCTCGCCTCTGAAGCCCATCGTGTGCAGGCTGTACAGGTCGTCGGCTGCGGCAATCTTGCTCGTGGCATGGCGCTCGAAGGCCATGCGGGCATCCGTGGGCGACATTCCGCACCCGTTGTCAACGACCTGTATCAGTGTTCGTCCCGCATCCTTGAGGATGATGCTTATGGCGGTCGCTCCGGCGTCGACGGCGTTCTCGACAAGCTCTTTGATGACAGAGGCCGGACGCTGAATAACTTCACCGGCAGCAATCTGATTTGCCACCGAGTCGGGGAGTAGTCTGATTACATCGCTGTTCATAATGAGTGCAAAGTTACTCATTTCCCGACACTCCCGTGCAATAAAAGCCTATCATATTTTTCAACTTGTTTTCAACAGCCTCATGCAGCCTCTATCCGGCCGGGCAGTCCCATGTCGCGCACCGAGGATGCCAGAGCCGACGCAGCCTCGGCCGCGAGCCTGCTGTAGGTGGCTGCGAGGCCGCTGTCTACGCCCGCCCACAGCACCGACATCGCGCCGGTTGCAAGGGCGGCCTCGAGTGTCGGGCGGAGCATCGCTGCCTTGTCGGCAGGCACCTTGTCGGCGACGTCGATGGTGATGATATCTTCCTCCGGGCCTCGGTCGAGGTCGGGCGATGACAGCTGCGGGTGCAGGCGGTAGACGGTCGATGCCGCGCTTGTGTGTATGAGGCGGCGGAGTGCCGGCGCGTCGTCGAGACCGGGCAGGGAGGGGCGTGGCGAGGCCGCCGTGGCGCAGTCGAGGGCGCAGAATGCGTATATGCTGTCGAGTATACGCTCGATTGAGATTGCTATGGTCATAGGATTAAGGGTTTATTAGATTCTGTTCTTGAGGTTTCGGCTCGGGATGAGGCTGTACGACACGTTCTCGGCGATGATGCGGCGCGCCGTGTCGCGGCTGATGTAGAAGCGTGACGGGCGGCAGAAGTTGAGGACAAACGACAGCGCCTTGTCGAACGGTTTCTTCGGGTTCAGCTCCATGACGCGGTCGATCTGCTGCCGCAGCTCGCTCCACATCTGTCGTGCAAGCTCTTCCTTCACTTCATTCTCGAGTCCGTGGCGCTCGATGGCATGCAGCCGCCGCGAGGCCTGGTCGTAGTTGAGATAGTGCGAGCGCGGCTGCATGGCTATCGCCCTGTCGATGACGCTCTCGAGGGGCTGTATGGCTCCGGCTCTGAAATCTTTCTCGAAGATCTCGAGGCATCGGCGTCGGAAATCTTCATTTCGGCATGTGATGTGGGTCTTCATAGTATGTGTTGTTGTTATTGCGATGCAAATATACAATCAAAATTACACTTTGTCAATACTAATTGTCAATTATTATTGAAAAATATCAATTTCAGGGAAATCGGCACCCTCAGAACGAGGCCAGATTCACACTGAGGCCGACGCCCATATAAGGCTGAAAACCACGGGGCGTGATGCCATAGCCCGCCTGCAGGCCTATGCTGAACCGCGGCTGCTTCCTTGCGGCAGGAGCAGTCACGTAGCTTGTCGTGACCGGGCAGTACAGCCGCAGACTGTCGAGCGACGCCTTGTAGCCGCTCACGTAGGCGGTGTAGTGCCTGTCTTCGTATACGCTCTGCGTCCGCGGCAGCGACACCGTGGCCGAATCTCCGCTGACATCCTCCACCGCCACGCGCTCTATTATGGTGTCTGTCAGTGTTATCACCGTCGGTACGGGTCTGACCACGGTCACCGTGTCGATGCGCGTGAGCACCTTTATCTCCTGCGGCACAACGGGGCGGCCTCCGCAGCTCCGCAAGCCTCCGCACGCTGCGCCGAGGATAAATGCCGCCACTGCAATGATTGCATTTCTCATGGCCGGATGTTGAAAAATTTCAATATCGCATCAAGGTGTACGCGCGCTACAGTCTCTATGCCCGAGGGAGAGAGCAGGAAGTCGACGTCGCCGCGGTTGTCCTGGAAGAGATTCTCGGTCAGGACGGCGGGGCATCGGGTGCCGGTGCATATGGCGAAGCACGCCGACAGATAGCCCTCGGGCGGAGTGTAGCGGTTGCCGGCGAGTCCGGCCTTCGCCGCCTCGGCCGTAAGCAGAGCCGCGAGGCGGCGAGCGTCGTCCGATGCCTTAGGGGCGACGAATGCCGAGAAGCCCGACGCCCCGTGCCAACGGCTGCCGTCGCCCGCCGCATTCACATGCAGCGACAGCAGGACGTCGGCATCACAGGCGTTGGCGCGATGGCATCGCTCGCGCAGCGGCACGTCGCGCTCTTCCGGCACGAGGATGACGGCCTCGATGCCGTGCCCGCCCAGCAGCTCCGCCAGCCTTGCCGCCAGCCTCCTTGTCCATGCCCACTCCCGGAGCCTGCCGTCGGGGCTGCGTTTGCCGGGAGTCTCTATACCGTGACCGTTGTCGATGATTACTTTTCTCATAAAACTTACATTTTTGGATTATTACGCGGCAAAACTACCGCCGGAAAGAAACCTTTGCTTGTCTTTTTTTCGCATCATCGGGAAAAGCGTTCGACCAAAGCCGCCGTTTTTTTGTTTATAGAGTACAGTTTCAACCATATATCCCTATACACCATAATTCAAAATATTATGCGCCCGTACATCCTCTCCCTATTGCTACTGCTGCTATCGGCCGCGACGGCAAAGTCGCAGACCGTATGCGACGACATGATATTAGTCGAGACACAAATCGCGACGACACCCCCCGACAGCATCCTCACGGCACCGGTCGAGGCCATGCGCCCCATGATGTCGCACGGCAGCCGCATCTCCATCTACGAGCTGCCTTACTCCCTCAGGACCAAGTCCTACAACTGGCCGCGTCTGTGGGTCAACACCGGCGTGCTTGTCGGCGCCTACGTCGGCACACTTGTCGTCCTCGAGTGTCTGCCCGAAGACGCCACGTCGTGGAACCGCGCCGAGCTGCAGAAAGATCCGTGGTATACCCGCTGGTATCAGAACGTATTCAAGAAAGGCCCCGAGTGGGACCACGACAACCCCATCTTCAACTACGTCCTGCACCCCTATGCCGGAGCGGCCTACTTCATGGCGGCCCGCTCGTGCGGCTTCAATTTCTATCAGTCGCTCCTGTACTCGGCCATAATATCGACCGTGGGCTGGGAGTTCGGCATCGAGGCCTGCATGGAGCGTCCGTCGATACAGGACATTTTCGTCACGCCGCTCGTAGGCAGTGTCATAGGCGAACTCTTCTATAAGCTCAAGCGCCACATCGTGGCACATGACTACCGCCTCTTCGGCTCGCCTGTCATCGGCAACGTGGTGGCCTTCCTTATCGACCCCGTCAACGAAGTCATAGGCTGCTTCGGCGGCAACGACGCCCGCAGGCTGCACCTCGGGCGCCCGCAGCCCAAGGTCACATCGTCGCTCATGCCCACGATAGGCAACGGTAGCTTCGGCTTCGCCTTCTCGTGCACATTTTGATTATACAAGAGTGTTACAATGGTTACAAAACCTATAAATTACCGTTACCCTTTTGTTAAGACGTTGCAGGGCTGGCCGCTGTTGGCTACTTTTGCAGCGTTATGACGAAGTTTAATATTTATTTATTGCTTGTATTCCTTCTTCCGTCGCTGCTGATTCCCGTATCGTGCGACTCCTCGACGGAAAGCGACCCCTATCATATCGCGCAGCCTGTCGACTCTCTGATGAGCACCGTCTTCCCCGCCGACGCTCCCGGAGCCATAGTCATCATAAGCCGCGGCGACACTATATTATATAATAAGGCTTATGGCCTTGCGCGTCTCGACAGCGTCTGTCCCGTCACCGACCGCACGCTCTTCAACATCGCTTCGTCGACCAAGACCATCACGGCCGCAGCCATACTCAAGCTCCAGGAGCAGGGCAAGCTCTCGCTCAACGACCGTCTGCTCAAGTACTATCCCGACCTGCGCGAAGACGTTTTCGGAGAAATAACACTCCGTCACGTGCTGGCACACACTTCGGGCATAGCCGACATGCGCCCCAA
>JAICZO010000124.1 GCA_029057255.1 Muribaculaceae bacterium
CGGGGCCCGACGCGCTCGGTGCCGGCCACCGACTAGATGTTGAAGGGCGACGAGGGTATGGGCTGGCCGCTCAGCTCGTCGAGGGTGAAGCCGAGGTTGCCGTCGCCGATGCCGACCCAGTTGAGGTACGACGAGTAGGAGCCTACGGAGTAGGTGCACTGGTATGCGTGGTTGAGCGTGAACGACTTGAAGATTTCGCGCATGTTGCCGAGGTTGATGAGGCCGTCGTAGGTTATGCGCCAGTTGGGGAGCACTGCCGAGAAGTCGGGGAAGGGGTTGAGACTCTCGCGTGCCGCCGGGCGGCGGGTGTATGCGGCCACGAAGGCGGGGATGAGAACGTCGGACGATGTCTCGCTGACGGTGCCCACAGCCGGGTCGAAGGGGTATCCGGCATGAGGGTTGTCCGACATGAAGCCCGTGGTCGGATACAGCGCGCCGGCATACTGCGCCTCGACGCGGCTGCGCACTTCGGAGATATTCTCGAGGAAGGCGTTGAAGGCCGGCGAGTAGTAGCCGTTGTCGGCCGACGACGAGCGGAGAGCCGTCAGCAGGGCGCAGTGGGTCTTGGTATAAGAGCCGGACAGCGACGTGGGCATACCGCTGTACATGAACTGCACCTGCGAGTTGCGGTTGTCGGTGCGGTTGAATGTCAGCTGTATCTTGAGGCCCTTGACAGGCTCGATGTTTGCCTCGATGTTTAGCTCCTTGGTGTTGGCCCATACGGCGGGCGATGTCTGGCCGTCGTCGGTGATGAGCCAGCCGCGGTCGAGAGCGCGCTTGATATAGCTCTCGTCGGTAAAGCCGAAGGCGAAGTCAAGGCCGGGCGACATCGGGCCGTAGCCTGTGGTCTGCCCGAATATGTCGCCGATGTTGGGGTTGAAGAGCGGCAGCGTCATCGAACGCGTGTTGCGGTAGCGCACCGAGAGGTTGCGCGGCGAGATAAGCAGACGGAGCGCGTACTCGCCGATGTTGCGTGCGGTGGACTTCTCCTCCTTTAGCACTTCCGTTATGACGAACTTGACGTTGTCGTCGCCGCGGGTGAGCACTTCGATGCTGTTGTTGTCAATCTCGCGCGTCTTCACGGGGTAAGGCTTGCCGTCGACACTCGTCGTGGTAATCTTTATCTTTCTGGTGCGCAGGTTGTGCTTGACCACGAGCGTCGTGTCGGGCAGCAGCTTGAGGGTGCGCTCGAATTTCTTGGGCTTGCGGCGGCTGACAGTCGGGCGCTTGTTGGCGAAGCGCTTGTTGACATCGCGCAGGATGGGTATCTTGTTGTAGAATGTCTCGAAGTTGAGACGGCCGTCGGCAGTCCATGCGGCCTGGTTGGCGATGGTGTTGCCGAGCTTCTCACCGTCGATAGTGGCACCGCGGTCCCAGCGGTATGTGGCGTTGTAGCTTACCGACCCTGTCAGGAAGTCAAGGAACGGAATCTTGTTGAACGGCGCCTTGTACTGGCCTGTGAAGGTCTGGTTGTAGCTCCACGGCGTACCCATCGACTTGATTGACTGCCATACGGTGTCCTTCCAGTCGCGGTACCGGTCGGGGAAGAGCTTGCGGTTGACGGCTCCGACGGTCTCCTCGATGCGAGCCGAAGTATTAGAGTTGAACGACAGTGTCAGGGTCTTGGTGAGGTTCCATGTCACCGAGAACTGACGGTCCCACAGCCAGTTCTTGCTCACCGACACGGGGAGCTGGAACATGACGTCGGTCTCCGAGCGGGTCTGCTGCTCGTAGTAGTATCGCGACATGTTGGTGAGGAACGATATGTTGTTCGGCACCCACTGCAGTTCCCAGTCCTTTAGGAACTTGGCATTCTTGTTCTTGCTCTTCATGTTCTTGAAGGGCTTGAAGGGCTTGATGTAGGGCGAGTAGTTGTAGCCGAACGAGCCGCGGTAGTCGTTGGTGTTCTCGTACTCGGTTGTCGGGTCGTTCTTCGCCTGCTTGGTAAACGAGAAATTGAGCGTGAAGTTGGCCGGGTCCCAGGGCATCGGCGTCTTGCTCTGGACGTCGAATTTCAGCCCCGAGAGCGAGAAGTTCTGTATCGTCGAGCGCTCGATGGCGTAAGCGCTCACCGAGTCGCGCTCCTGCTTTGTCTCGCAGTCGTCGAGGGCATCCTTGAGCAGCACGTCCTGGTCGAGGGGGTTATACTTCGGCGATGTTTTCTCCTTTGTCACCGAGTAGTACACCGGTGCGTGGAGCTTTGCTTTCTCGGGCACAAATCGGCCGAGGTCGGCCTGCACCGCGACGTTGAACTGATG
>JAICZO010000125.1 GCA_029057255.1 Muribaculaceae bacterium
CGAAGCTGTCGGAGTCCTGTAGTCGCGAACTTCTAATATGCTTTCGGCGGCATAGGCCAGAGCGTCGGTCCATCTCCCGGGTGTGAGTCCCACGTTGAAATTCGCCTCTAATGTGCGGCCGGCCTTGACTTGCGAATCTTTCATGCCCGGCACGGGTGAGAATGCCACAGGCTGTAGCTCGCCCATGCTGTTGCGCAGCGTGAAACCGATGGCGGAGTAGTCGACCGAGCCCCACTCTGTGCCGAACTCCGATAGCTCGGCGGCCACAAAAGCAGTGGATATACCCGAGCCGCTCTCGGCACTCACAGCCGATATACATTGTGTCATCATCGACGAAAAGAGCATCTGTGCCGTGGCGGGCAAGCGGTGGCCGGCATACATCGGAGGCATCAGCCCGCCCTTCACCACATCGTCAGCCACGCCTTTGCCTCCGTGCAGAGCGATGGAGTAGGTGCCTTCTTCGCTCGGACGGAATAGCATGCGCACGGCGATATGGTGCCCCTCTTCCGGGACTGTCCAGTAGGCGGTGAGAGTACCCCTTCCGCCGCAGTCATAGGTCACCTTGATGCAGTTGGCGGCTGTCTTGGTCACTGCTGATGCCCTGACCTCCGACAGCGTGGCGCAATAGAACGGGTTGCTGCTGTCGCCGTCGATGCGAACAGGGAAGGTCTCGCCTTCGAAGGAGAACGACCGCGATACCGTGCTCTTGTCCCATGCCGGATAGAAACTGTTATGGTTGAAGGTGACGGCTCCCGCACCTGAGGGTGCCGACAGGAGCGCCACGCGGTTGTCCTCAGCCGTGCTGTGGAACCGTCGCCATGACCCGTCGGCATAGAAATCGGTTTTGCATACAATTGTGCCGTCGTCCGGCAGCCGTACGAAACTGATGCGGATATTATCGTTCGATGCCGTGGCGAGGGTAGTGTAGCCCGAAGCAATGACGAGCGCGTCGTCAAGATGCGGCGCGTTTGCAGTCGAGTACTCCATCGTCGCCGGATTACGGCGCCAGCGGGCTATCTCCGCATTCGTCAGTGAGTTGGGGTCCAGCGACGTGTCGGTGGTAAGGAGTATGGCGTCGCAGCGGCCGAAGTATTGTCCGGTGTCGGAGAGCCGCATCAGCACTGCCTTGGCGTCGAGAGCTGTCTCTCCGACACACTCCCAGTAGAAGCCCGCCACACCGTGGGCGCCGCTCGGGCTCATGGCTTCGCCGCCGATGCTGAGAGTGAAGCTGCGCGGGCGCACACTCCCTGCAAAGTCCTGCGAACGTGTCCACACACGGTAGACTCCGGCCTGAGGTATATTAACCACAGTGAGCGCGTCGTCGGCCTCGCCGGCGCGGCTGTCCTGATAGACGCGCAGCATGGCCGTCCCCAGACACTCCGAAGACTTCTCAACAACCCATTTCCCTTTGAACTGGAAGGCTTCTCCTTCGATAAGAATCGACGCGCCGCGGGCAAAAAGAGATGTAAACAGGCACGCGAGAATTAGCAGTGGACGCATTTTTTTTCGTATTCGGCTGATTGGATAATTGTGAAAAAATAAGGTCATCAAAGCTATAGACACCTCAATGACCTTATCGTTTGATAGTTATAACCTTAGTTTACGCTTTCATTTAACTATGACCTTGCGCTTGTTGACGATGTAGATGCCTGCGGGGAGACCTGCGGTGGCTTCCGAAGCGTGAACGCCGCGGCGCACTGTCATGCCCTGGATGTTATATACGTTAAC
>JAICZO010000126.1 GCA_029057255.1 Muribaculaceae bacterium
ATACCACACCATCCACCGCAGCACGGCGGCCGTGGATTGGCGTCCGACAGAACGACACGTCGATACCCCACCATCCCCCCGGCACGGCGGCCGTGGCGGGCGTCCGACAGGACGACACGTCGATACCCCACCATCCCCCCGGCACGGCGGCCGTGGCGGGCGTCCGAAGGACGCCGATTACTCGTAGCCCCGGCCACCGCAGCGGAGCGAAGGTGTCCGGGGTTGCGAGTTACCCATCCGCGATTGGCGTCCGAAGGCCGCCGATTATCCCCCCCTGGCCACCGCAGCGGAGCGAAGGTGTCCGGGGGTTGTGTCCGAAGGCCCATCCCCACACGGCGCTGCTATTCTACTCGCCGATGCTGTCGGCGGGCTGATAGAGATTCTCAAGCAGTGCGCCTCCGAGCAGGTTGCCCCACAGGCGGTATCCCCCGGCGGTGAAATGTACGCCGTCGCGGCCGAGCAGGCCGGCGCTTTTGAGTTTGTCGGCGGCACCTTTACCCCCGGCAACCGCATAGTGGTCGTATACCGGCACGGAGTGTGACCCGGCATAGTCGAGCAGCAGATTGCGCACCAGGAGGATGTCGGTATTGACGGTCTTCACGGCACGACGGCGGCTGCGACGCCCTTTCGAGGCTTTGGAGCGGCGGTACACTGTGCGGAAGCACTCTACGGGAGTCACCAGGAGCAGCTTGGCCTCGGGACAGCTGACGCGCAGTGAGCGCACGAGCCTGTCGACCGACTCGGTGAAGCCTGTGGCACTCAGTTTGCCGAAAGCTTCGTTGGTACCCAGCGCCACGACTATAAGGTCGGGGCTAAGCGAGGCTATGCCTTTGCCGAAGCCGTCAATGCCGAGATACGACGAGTATGTCGCGCCGTTGTTGCCGATGGAGTGCACCACCGTGCCGACTGTATCGGCAAGCAGCTCGACGGCAGCAAAGGTGGTGGAGCCGCCGCCGTCAAAGGTCACGACGGCACGGTTGACAAGCGTGTCGAGTCTCAGTGCCGTACGTCCGTCGCCACGGCTCACCCCCGACCAGCGAAGGGTGTCGCCGCTCTCCGCGACAACAGCCCGCACCGCAGGCTCCGGGCCGGTATAGTAGAAGTCCATCGTCGAGAAAGATGTGCGGCAGGAGACATCGACGGCAAAGTTCTCGGCGTCGGGCCGCACGCCGATGCCGGTGAAGGGCATGTCGGTGTTCCAAGGTTTCTTGAGCAGGCGCGACGATGTATAGTCGCACTTGCCCAGCGACATGGCATAGTCGACAGGCTCGTTGGTGGATGCGAGCTTGAACGGCACCACGAGGCCGCGGCCGGCCGGACGCGACGACTCTGACAGCACACTGCGCACCACGGCACCGCCGAAGTCGGCCTGCACGTGAGAGTCTCCGAGATAGAGAACGGAGAACTTGCCCTTGCCTTGGGCGGCGGAGCGGAACCTCTCGCCCAGCACGCTCCAGTCATCTCCGTTGAAGTTGATTGTGTTGAGAGCCGTGTCTAAAAAAGGGTATGTCTCGGCCGCCATAGAGCAGGTATCGGCCATGCTCAGCACGGGATTGACGCGCATGTCGGTCTGTGCGGCATCGTCGGCCGAGGCGAGCACCGCGCCTGCGGCGATGGCGGCTGCCACGAGCAGGCTTTTGAGTGATATGTCAGTTTTCATCGGCTGCAGAAATCAGAGCGTCGAAGAGCAGCGAGGCCATCTCGCGGCCGCCTTTGTGGTTGAGGTGGATATAGTCGGCATTTACGAGCCCGCGCTTGCGCCACTTCCCTGCCGCGCCCTCGCCGCCCATAGCCGCGCGCGCGTCCCAGAAGTGTGCTCCGGTCTGACGGGCTGTCTCGCGCTGCGCCTTTGTCATCGCGACGCATGTCGGCATCGACACCACTTCGGTGCCCGACTTGATGCCGCGGTCGCCTATGCCTATGATGAGTATGTCGGCATGCGGATAGGCGGCCCTGACGCGTTCGACGCCCGCTTTCATGGCGGCCGTATAGGGCGAGTAGTTCTTCTGCCGGGCACTGAGGGCGTTCATGCCGAACTCGAGTACAATCAGGTCATAGTCGCGGTGGCGGGCCATAGCGCGGCACAGGTCGGCATTGATGCGGCCGAGGCTGACGCCCGAGTTACCCCGCACCGACATGCAGTCGAGGCGTATGCCGGCAGCATTGTCGGCATAGGCTCCGAGAGCTATGAAGCCGGGGATGGTGGTCCGCCCCTCCAAGACCGTAGTTATGGCCGGGGCCGCGGGTGTGGGG
>JAICZO010000127.1 GCA_029057255.1 Muribaculaceae bacterium
CACTTCTCAACTTTTTCTTCATCCGCATGCACCCTTCAGGACAGCGTCAAGAAAGTCCGGCTATAACTCTGTTGTTACCGAAAACCGCCGCGACCCTCACCCCTCCTCCTCCTGCGCCTGTTATTTTTGCACCAAGCATCTGATATAATGTATATAATCTCTGAACTTAACGAAATGTCAGACGAGCAACTCAGAGACATTGCCAAAAGCATGGGTCTCAAGCGCGTCGATAATTCCGATAAAGAAAAGTTAGTATACCGTATCCTCGACCAGCAGGCTGAAACAAATGCTGCCGAGGCTACGGCCAAACGTCGTAAACGCACTGCTGCGACAGCAGAAGATAACGAAGAAAACAAACAGCCTAAAAAAAGAGGCCGTAAAAAGAAAGAACAGCCCGACGACAAACAGCCGGAAGGCAGCGAGACCGAAGATGAAACCGAAGCAGCTCAGCCTCAACCCCAGCCCGAAGTGACTGTAGAAAAGAAAAAAAGAGGTCGCCCCAAAAAAGTGAAAAGCGGGCAGGAGCTGCCCGATGATACTGAGGATGAAAAAACTCCTGTAAACGACGCTGAAACTGCAAACGAACAGGCATCAAATGCTCAACAGACTCCCGCTCAGGCTGTCGAAGCACCCGCTCAGCCCGCCGAAGAGAAGCAGCAGGAAGCTGAGGCCGAAAACACTCAGCCCGCCGAAGCCGAGCAGCAGCCCCAGCAGCAGCGCCGCAACTTCATGCCATCGAAGGACAGCTCGCTCGGCGCATTCTTCCCCAGAAGCGAAGGCCGCAAATTCGTGCCCCGAAGCCAGCGCGAGAAGGAAGAGGCCGCTCAGCAGCAGAACTTCAACCGCAACGACCGCCAGCAGTACCACCAGCAACAGCAGCAACAGTACCAGCAGCAGAAGCAGACCATAATACTTGCCGAACCCAACGCTCACGGCCAGCAGACAGGCAACAACCAGCAGCAGGGAATGGGCAAGAAAAATAAGAAAAACCGCCAGCAGCAGACAAGATACCCCCAGTACGACTTCAACGGCATACTCGAGGCTACAGGAGTGCTCGAAATAGTGCCTGAAGGATACGGCTTCCTGCGCTCGGCCGACTTCAACTACCTCGCCTCTCCCGACGACGTATATCTTACACAACAGCAAATCAAGGCCTACGGACTCCGCCAGGGCGACGTCGTGGAAGCTACCATACGCCCGCCCAAAGAATCTGAAAAGTACTTCCCCCTGACCGACGTGCTCCGCGTCAACGGACGCTCGCTCGAGTTTATCCGCGACCGTGTGGCATTCGAGCACCTCACTCCCCTCTTCCCCGACGAAAAATTCAATCTTACAGGCGGACGCGCATCCTGCACTATATCGACGCGAGTGGTCGATATGTTCTCGCCCATCGGCAAAGGCCAGCGCGGTCTTATCGTGGCGCCTCCCAAGACCGGCAAGACACTGCTCCTCAAAGACATCGCCAATGCCATCGCCGAGAATCACCCCGAGACATACATCATGATTCTCCTCATCGACGAGCGCCCCGAGGAAGTGACCGACATGCAGCGCAGCGTCAACGCCGAAGTCATAGCGTCGACTTTCGACGAGCCTGCCGACCGTCATGTCAAAATAGCGTCGATAGTCCTTGACAAAGCCAAGCGCATGGTTGAGTGCGGACACGACGTTGTCATCCTGCTCGACTCTATCACCCGCCTCGCCCGCGCATACAACACCTGCGCTCCCGCCTCCGGCAAAATACTCTCGGGCGGTGTCGACGCCAACGCCCTCCAGAAGCCCAAACGTTTCTTCGGCGCGGCTCGTAACATCGAAGGCGGAGGCTCGCTCACTATCATCGCTACCGCCCTCACCGAAACAAGCTCGAAGATGGACGAAGTAATCTTCGAGGAATTCAAAGGCACGGGCAACATGGAGCTGCAGCTCGACCGCAAACTCTCCAACAAGCGCGTCTTCCCCGCCGTCGACATCATGGCATCGAGCACACGCCGCGACGACCTCCTGCTCCGCTCCGAGACTCTTAACCGCATGTGGATTCTGCGACGCTTCCTCTCTGACCGCAACTCTATCGAAGCTATGGAATTCATCAAAGACCGCATGGAGCGCACTCTCGACAACGACGAGCTCCTCCGCACAATGGGAGACTGACGACTATGGAAAACGAAAACAGACAGTCACAGGGCTTCGTCGAAGACTTCCGACGCAGAATAAAGGAAATAAAGACCACACGCTGGATACGCTTCGGCCTTGTTTCTATCATTTTCCTGCTCTGGGTGGCATGGATGGGCACATGGTGGCTCGCCGTCTTCGAGCTGCTGCTGTTCGACATCTACATCACCGGATATATACCCTTCACATGGTGGAAAAAAAGCAAGTCGAAGACCACACGGTCGATAATGAGCTGGGTCGACGCCATTGTCTACGCTCTTATACTGGTGTACTTCGTCTTCAGCTTTATCGGACAGAACTATCAGATACCGTCAAGCTCGCTTGAGAAGACCCTGCTGACCGGCGACTACCTGTGGGTCAACAAGTTTGTATACGGTCCGCGCGTGCCTATGACACCCGTCCACTTCCCTCTGGTGCACAACCGCTTCCTCGGCTGCAAGTCCTACCTCGACAATCCGTCGGTGAGCTACCGCCGCCTCAAGGGACTGCGCAGCGTAGAAGAGGGCGACATCGTCGTCTTCAACTTCCCCGCTGGCGACACCGTGGCATCGCGCTACGAAGACACCCCGCAGTACTATAACCTGCTCGTCAAGCAGTACGGCCGCGACGCCGTGCACAACAACAAGGCACAGTTCGGCGAGATAATCTACCGCCCCGTAGACCGTCGGCAGAACTTTGTCAAGCGTGCCGTAGGCCTCCCCGGACAGCGCCTCCGCATATCCGGCGACACCATATATATCGACGGCGTGGCGCGCGAGTTCCCCGAGAACGTACAGTTCAACTATCTCTTCGCCACAAACGGTTTTCTGAGCGACGACGACATCAAGCGCCTCGGCATAACACCGAGCGACCTGTCGGTATTCGAGCCCGGCTCGGCATCGCGCACCAACATCCAGCCGTTCCTCGGAGAGGCTCCGGCAAACTCCGTGGCATACATGGCACCTCTGACTGCCGAAATGATCGAGACCCTCGAGAGCGAAGGCAAGATGGCAGGATATGTCAAGTTCAACCGCATAG
>JAICZO010000128.1 GCA_029057255.1 Muribaculaceae bacterium
GTCTGATTGTCGATGATAATCAGACGGTTTTTGTTGTATACACTATAATCAGACCTGTCATCGCGATATGAAAATGAAAGTTTTACGGCGCACGGCGCTTCTGTGCTCGGCTTTGGCGTGTGTAGCGGCCGCGGCATATTTTATGGTATCTGAACCGGCTTCGGCAGAAGCGGGCGGCGCCGGACGCCGGCTGACCGATGTTCTGACTGACAGCATTTCGGAAATTGTCGCCGATGCCCCCGGCGAAATAGGTGTGGCGCTTATCATAAACAACAGCGACACCGTAACGGTCAATGACAGAAGCGTCTACCCCATGATGAGCGTCTTCAAGCTTCACCAGGCTATGGCGCTCTGCGATGACTTCGACCGCAAAGGGATGTCTCTCGACAGCACGGTGAGCATAGACCGCAGCTCGCTTGACCCGAAGACGTGGAGCCCGATGATGAAGGAGCATAAAGAGCCGGTGATATCGCTGACCGTGAGAGACCTGCTGCGCTATACTCTTATTCTGAGCGACAACAACGCGAGCAATATGATGTTTAAGCAGATGGTCAGCGCTGCTCAGACCGACACTTACGTGGCCACGCTTATTCCCCGCGCAAGCTTTCAGATTGCGTATACCGAGGAGGAGATGTCGGCCGACCACGGCAAGGCTTATTCCAACTATACATCGCCCCTCGGTGCGGCGATGCTGATGAACTGTCTCTTCACCGACTGTCCGCTCAGCGACAGCAGCCGCCTTTTTATCACGACGACACTGCAGGAGTGTGCTACGGGCAAAGACCGCATATCGGCTCCGTTGATTGACAAGGCCGGTGTCGCCATCGCTCACAAGACAGGCTCGGGATATATCAGCGAAGACGGTGTCCTTACAGCCCACAACGATGTGGCGTATATCAGCCTGCCCGATAGCGTGAACTATACGCTGGCGGTTTTCGTCAAAGATTTCAAGGGCAACGAATCGCAGGCTTCGGACTATGTGTCGCGGATATCGGAGGCCGTCTACTCACTGTTGAACACGCAGCCGTGATGTGCAGTCTGATATGACCGCGACGGATTTGGTAATAGAGAGGGTCGCTTCGGACAAGCGCCGCTTCATGCACCTGCTCATCATCGGCGATGAATCCGAGGCGATGATAGACCGCTATCTCGGGCGCGGAGAGCTGTATGCAGGCTTTGTCGGCGGGACAGCGGTCGCCGTATGCGTCACCACTGTCGAGTCAGAGGGTGTCACCGAAGTCAAGAATCTCGCCGTGCTGCCGCAGTGGCAGGGCAGGGGGATAGGGCGGCGGATGCTCGCACATGTCGAGAAGCTCAACGCCGGGCGCAGGATGATACTCGGCACCGGCGAGACCCCTTCGACCTTACGCTTCTACCGCTCGTGCGGCTATGTGGAGTCGCACCGCATCCCCGATTTTTTCACTGACAACTATCCGCACCCGATAGTCGAGGAGGGCGTCCGCCTGAGAGACATGATCTATTTTGCCAAAGACGTCTGACAAGTCATGCTTCGGACCGGATTGCCGACAGCAGGGCTTGGGGCGGCTCGATGTCGCCGACAAAATACAGGATGCCGCTGTGGTTCTCGCTGACATGCCAGTCCGGCGTTCTCGACTTCTGTCCGGATGCTGTCCATGATGATAGGCTTCGGTGTTTTTAATCATTCCTGACGAAGGAGCTGTCCTCGCTGCCTCCGTTGTGTCCTGCCCGGAAGCTGCGCGGCGACTCACGGTAATACTCCTTGAAGCAGCGGCTGAAGTAGCGTGGCGAGGAGAAACCGAGCGCTTATGCGATGTCGGCGACATTTGTGTCGTGCTTTTCTTTGAGCATCTTTGCGGCGTGCCGCATC
>JAICZO010000129.1 GCA_029057255.1 Muribaculaceae bacterium
TTTTTTTTTTTTTTTTAATTTTTAAAAATAAATTATTTTTATTTTTTTTTTTTATAAAAATTTTTTTTTTTTTTTTTTTTTTTTTGCCACCGCTTTTTGCATTGAAATGCTTTAAAATAGCTAAAAAATCCGTATATTTGCGATATATAATAAGTAAAAGCGAGCGTTTTGCTTTTAAAAGTGTCGGAAATACACTTTCTAACTGTACAGATGCCTCTCCTTGCCTGCGTCAGTGCGGTCTATGGGTTTTCTGCGCCTTTTTATATTCTTACCTAAATCTAACTGTAACTGTGCTTTACGTTTTTCAATACGCGTTTCGCAGCGAATTGGGCTCGTTGTCATATATACTCCAGATGCTGATGCCAGTGCTGTTCTTCCTGTGTCTCGGATGCGGCACGGTGCTCTTGCTACGCTCCCGCGACGAGCTTCCGCGGCGCCTCCTCGGGGCGACCTTGCTCGTCTGGACTCTCCCTTATCTCCGCCGCATAGTCTTTATCCTCAAAGGGTCGCCAACCCCGCAGTTCTCGCCTCCCGTCGATCCCTGGCTTGCTATGGTGGGCCTGTTTCTGACTCTTATCCTGCTTGTATATCCTGTGGTGCTTGTCCACCCGGGCCGCCATACATGGCTTAATATCGGCCGTATAGGCGTGGCCACATGCGCGCTGCCGGTCATCTATCTCGTCGGTGTGATAGTCTCCGACGAGTCGCGGGTCTTCGCGGCCGTCTTCATGATTGCCGTGGCTGTGGCTGGCCTTGCGGCATGCGCCGCGGCCATGCTGTCGGTGCGTCGCGCCGCCGTATATATAAGGTTGCGCTCGGGCGTCACCGGCTGTCTGTGCTGGGTCTACATCTACTGCATCGGTGTGCTGCTGATAAGCCTCTGCTTCATCGTCGAGATGATTACCTACTCGCGTGTGCCCATGCTGCTGCACTCGCTTGCAGTCATGCTGTTTGTGGTCTACGCTACCTATAACTCGCTTGTGAACGAGCCGAAGGGCATGTGCACCGTCTATGCCGTCGGCGACGCCTCCGCCGACCCTTTTCAGGCCAAGCTGCCCGAGTATGTCGATGCCGTAAGCCGGTGGCTTGTAAGTGAGAAGCCCTATCTTGACAAGAATTTCAAGCTGACCGACACCACGAAGATCGTGCCGCTCAACCGCAGCTACCTGTCGCGCCTCTATAACGACGGCTTCGGCAAGACTTTTACCGACCTTGTGCGCGACCTGCGCATCGAGGAGGCGCGCCGTCTGCTTGTTGAGAGCCCCGGGCTGAGCATCGGCGACGTCGCCGAGCGCTGCGGCTTCGCCTCCCACAGTTCCTTCCACCGCTCGTTCACGCTTGCCAACGACGGCAAGACGCCGGGCGAGTACCGCTCCGAACACATAAATTGATTTTTCCCGATAGAATGTAGTTTGCCCGACAAGAGATTGCCGGGCAAATCTATTTTTGTGGTAAAAAAGATTATGGATAAGGAAAGAAGACTGCGGCACCAGCTCAGGAGTGCCGTCTTTTTGGTGTTTGTCGGCGCCGCGCTGCTTGTGGCGGGCTTTGTCGTGTCGCCCGTGGGCGAGATACACTCGTCGGTGCTGGTGGCCTTCGGCGAAGTGCTGACTTTTGTCGGAGCTGTCTTCGGCATCGACTACCGATACCGGGCTTAGGGGAGCACTGCCGTCGCTACGGTGCCGTCGGCGGCGGTGATGCGCGCTATGCAGAGGCCTGCGGGCACCGATATTGTGCCGGGGCTGTCGGTGGCGAGCACGAGGCGTCCGTCGGCGCGGAAAAGCTCGACGCGGCGTGTGCCCTCGGCGGTGAGCAGCGTGCGGTCGTGGCGGCTGAAGGTGTAGGCAGGAGCCGCCGACACCGCTGTGATGCCCGCGTTTATGCGCTCGAGACCCTTGGCGGCGTCGATGCCGCCCATGTCCTTGATGATGTCGTGCACTTCGGCCAGCGTCAGCGTCGGGTCGGCCTGCAGCCACAGCGCCATGACGCCTGTCACGACGGGCGTGGCCATCGACGTGCCGCTCATGGCGCCCCAGTAGTTGGTGCGACTCGGCTGCACGGCGTCTTTTTCGGTGGCCGCGAGGTCATCCTTGACGATGTTGTATGCTGCTGCATAGTTGCTTATGGCGGATATTACGGCTGCTCCCGGCGCTGTGATGTCCGGTTTGTCGCGTCCGTCCGACGTCGGCCCTTTTCCCGACTTAGGGTAGAGTTCGCCGACGGTCCAGCCATAGTCGACAGTCTTGCCCGACAGGTTGACGATGCTGCCCCGCGACACCGTAGCGCCCACAGCCACAGGCTTGTAGCCGCATGCGGTGCAGGCTATGGTGCGGGCGTTGTCGCCGTCGGTGAGTTCGCCGTAGTCGCAGGTCATCATGTAGTCGGCCTCGTCGCCCTCGACCGTCACGCGCCATTGCTCGCCGTCGGCCATAGGCCTGAAGAGGCTCACCTCGACGCCGTAGTTGCCGGTGACGCCGTTGGCGCGCACGGCAGTGCTGACGAAGGAGCCGTCCTTGTCGCCGGTGAGGTCATCATAGCGCAGAGTCTCGGCCTTGTCGGTCGATGCCGTGGCGGTGAAGAGCGTCCTGTCGCCCGACACAAGGTCGAGGCGCACGGCGAACGAAGCCTTGCCCGAGCCGGTCACGAAGAAGTTCTCGCGGTTGTAGCTCGGCAGTATCAGCGCCGATGTCATGGTGCTGCCGTGCTGCGCCATCGTCGAGCGGCGGTGGCCTTCGTTGCCGGCGGCGATGGCCATGAGCACATCGGGGTTCTCGTCGAGCAGGCGGTCAATCATCAGGGCGAGGTTGTCGGTGCCGTCCTTGAAGCCGAGCACCGTGCCCATGCTGAGGTTTATGGCGAGAGGCTGCTGACGCTTGCGTGCAAGCTCGGTCAGATAGGCTATGCCGCTCACAATCGACGCCTCGGCGCCGTCGGTCGACACCACGGCGATGTCAGCCTCAGGTGCCACACCGCCGTAGAGCGATGCCGACGAGGCTGCGATGCCGAGCACGTGTGTGCCGTGGGTGTCGGGCGACATGTCGCGCAGCGCGGCGGCCACTGCGTCGGCGCCGTCATAGACAGTGCCGTAGCTGTAGTCGCCCGTGCCTGTCCCCGACCTGTTCTGGTCCCACATGCCGACGATGCGGCACTTGCCGTCGGCCGTTCTGAAAGCGGGGTGCATCACGTCGAAGCCGCGGTCGATGATGCCGACGAGCACGCCCTTGCCCGTATAGGGTGTGGCGGCGCCGTGGAGCGCTGTCACGCCCGACGCTTCGAGAGCCTTGTCGGTCATGGGTCGCACGGTGTCGGCCTGTACAGCCGCCACCGCAGGGTCGGATGCCAGGGCCTCGAGCAGCGAAGCGTCGATCGATGCCGCACACAGGTTGCCTGTGATGACGTGCACGTCGAGGCCGTAACGGTCGGCTACAGCCGCGGCGTCGGCTCCCGGAGCCAGGCCGATGATGGCTCTGACAGGGGTGTCGGCCGAGCGTGAGACGGCAGCTGCCGCCGCGTTGGCTGCCGATACTGACATCGGGGCGGGGTATTTTACGACATAGGGCTGTCCCCATGCGCCGAGGCACACAAAGACAGCCGCTATGGCCGAGGAGAGTCTTCCTTTCATCAGAGTGTCACTTTGAGGGTTTTGCCGCCGCAGACAACGATGTAGATGCCTTTGGCCGAGGGGCTGAACGATGCGTTGCCGCCGTAGAGCTTCACGCCGGTGATGCCGTATACGTCGAAGTACTCGCCTGCCGCGCTTATCGCGCCGCCGGCTACCGATACGGCTGCGCCGCCCGCGACCGAAGTCTCGGTCAGCGATGCGGGCTGACGGCTCTCCCATGCGAGTACGGGGAAGCCACCGTCGGCGCCTGCAGTCCACGCGTTGCCGCTGCCGTTGAGGGCTGCGAGAATCTCTTCGCTCTTGAGCTGCTCCTCGGTGACAGCTTTCACGCCTGCCTGCTCGACTACGGGCTTGACGCCGCAGAGAGCCTCGACATAGAAGCAGTCGGCCGCGGTGCTCTTCTCATACTCGGAGCATACGGGGGTGGCGCCGGGGAGGAATGTCGTGCCGGCGTTGCCTGTGACGGCAGCTGTAGTGTAGCAGCGCTCAGTCTTGCCGCTCTCCACCCACGATACTATGCCGCTGACATAGGGAGCGCCCGGAGCCGATACGGCGCCGGTGTTGTAGCAGTCGGTTATTTCGGCGCCGTGAGCGTCGCCGACGATGCCGCCGGAGAAGGAGTGGCCGTTGACGATACCGGTGAAGGCGCAGCCTCTCACTGCCGAACCGCTCTCGAGCGAGCCTACGATGCCGCCGCATGTCATGGTGCCGCCAGACACGGTGCCTGCGTTGAGGCAGTTCTCGACGGTCGAGTTATATACCATGCCGGCGATGCCGCCCGACGAGGGCGAGAGGCGCTCGGTTGCGTCGATATGAGCTTTCTTGCCGAGTTTAAGATTGCGTACCACAGCTCCGTTTTTCAGCACTGCGAAGAGGCCTACGCCGCCAACATTGTCGTCGTTGCCTGCTTCGGCGAAGACGGGCTTGACGGTGATGTTGTCGATGGTGTGGTAGTTGCCGTCGAAGACGCCGCAGAAGGGCTTGGACTCGTTGTACACCACATCCTCGACCGAATAGTCGTCGTATAAACCGATGGGCCTGATAGTCTTGCCGGCGTCGGCGCTCATGTCGAGGTCGGCGCAGAGGCGGAAGAACTTGCCTTCATAGCTTTCGCCGCCTGTGACCTTGTCGGCGAAGTATGCGAACTGCTGTTCGTTGGCGATGATGTAGGGCGAGGTCTCGGAGCCGTCGCCTGCTGTCCAGGCTGCCGATGTGCCGTCCCAAGCCGCGAGGGCGGGCATTGCACAGGCTCCCAGCATTGCGAAAAGAGCATAGAGCTGTTTCATAAATAAGAAGGGTTGATATTGGTTAACGGCCGCGCCGGCACAGCGCCGTGCGGCTCTTAATCTTCTATCGGTTTGGTAATCGTTATCGGGCGGGCCACAATCTGCAGCTGCTCGTCGAGGGCGCGTGCCTTGTTGATCCACTTGCGGAATGCTTCGGCCGACAGCTCCTTGAGCGACAGGTCCTCGGCGCCGCTGTGGTCGACGGGCTTGACGTACTCGTTGGGCGAGAAGACGACGTAGATTGTGTTGATTTCGGTGCCGTTGTCCGACGTGAGCTGGTACTGCTCCTCGTCGCCCTGGTCGGAGGCGAAGAACACATATCGCTTGTTGCCCTCGATGCGTGCGGTGGCGTTGCGCTGGGCGTAGAAGGGCAGCATGCGGAAGACGGTGCCGTCCTGTCCCTCGAGATAGACGGTCAGATAGCCGTCGACGGGCGATGTGAAGGCGAGCATGCACTTGTCGCCCGAGAGGAAGGCGTTGTTCTCGGCGTCGTCGCCGGTGCCGTTGCGCAGCACGCGGACGTCAAGCTCTGCGCGGGCGCGTGCCACCTGACGTGCGCGGCCTTTCACCTCGCAGGTCACGACGATTTCGCCGTCGTCGAGTTGTATGCCGAACTTGGGCTCGCCTATGGTCTCTACCCACTCGCCCTTGACCATCGACGATGCCGACGAGTAGAAGTCCACACTCTCGCCCTGCTTGCTCGAGCGCAGGTCCATGCGGCTGTTCTGGCTCAGGATGGTGCCGAACTCATTGGCTATGGCCTCTATCATGGCGCGCTCGAGGGCTATCTGCTCGGCCTTGTCGCGCGCTATGTGGCGTGGCACATAGTAGCGGTACTGGCCCGACACTTCCTTGACCTTGCCGCCATCGGCTGTGGCCGCCGGAGCTCCGGCGGCCAGCAGGGCGATGAAGGCTATGATGAACTGTCTTATTCTCATTGAGCGTTGGCAGGAATGATGAACGAGTTGTTGGAGGGATACATGTTTATGTAGTATACCTTTTCCTTGGGAGATGTCGGCGTTTCGTAGTAGAGGGTGCCGGATACAGATATACCATTAACCCCCAAGCCGGCATATACATCCTTATATGTGACTTTTAACACGATATTGTCGTCGGTGCTCAAGGCATAGTCAGTCTCGACAGAACCATAGCTTGAGGAAGAGTCGTATGTCAGATAATTGTGATTTATATTGACATACGTACTTGAGGAAACTGGAGAGAAGCCTTTGGGCAGCTTGATATTGAATACCGCTTCCGATGCAGAGAGCGACACTACAGTAAGCTCGCAGTCAGGCGTTGTAGCCTTATCTGCCGGAGTTGTGAAGGTGCCGCGGGCGGCTACTACTTTATTGTATTCTATACCGTCAAGATTGAGGTCGGTGAAGATTGTGTAGTAATACTTTGTTCCGGTAGATAGAGATCTCAACGCAAAAATGGCTGTGCCGTTCTCGTTAAAGTAGTTATTACTGCCGTGGTAGTCGTAGTCTGTGGGATAATCGCTTTCGTTGATGGCGTAGTAATACTGTGATGCTACCTGTATCTTGTCGAAGGAGAGCTCTGCGATAAAGTTTGTGGGGCTGATAAAGCGTTCGGTGACATTTATTTTGCAAACCTCTTCAATGAAGCCGTCGCTTTGGGTAGTGAAGTTGTTTTCGCTCAGCTTTATCACTCTCTCCCCCAGGTCTTTGTCGCTGAAGTTGGAGGCCAAGCTTACGTTATGTGCGCGGAGTGCGAAGTAATACTTTGTGTCGGGCTTCAGATTGCGCAGTTCTACAGTAAAGGATTTTTCGCTTACATCGTTAAAGTAGCCGTCACCGCCGTAGTAGTTTACAATGAAATCGAAGTTGCTCATAGGGTCGGGGCTTGTGCCGACAAACAGCTCTTTATCGTGCAGCTTGATATCCTCCGGAATCGTTATCAAGATGGATGCGGCCCTGTCGCTGACGACTTTGACCCAAGACTCTGCTGTGAGCATTTCGTCAACGGCATCTTCTCCCAAGGTTCTGAAGATGTTGTTCTCTACGTCGATACCTATATGATCACTCCAACCATCATACTTATTGCCGTATTCATTGGCAAGGATGCCCTGACATTCCAGACGATACTCGGTGTCGGGCTCAAGAAGCGAGTAGTTTCTGTATTTATATCTTTGAATGCCAAACGAATTGTCGTCCGATATTCTTTCGAGGCTAATATATTCGTCGCCAACGACTGATTTTAGATGTACGTTTTGGACACCGGTAATCAAGTTGTCGGGGTTGTCGGGCACTGTTATCTCTATCTCGACCGAGTATGGTGTTATGTTTGTGTACTGCACGTCTACCTTGAAGGTGCCCAGAGCCTCGGGGCCTTCGTCGGCACAGGATACCGTCAGGACAGCAGCGGCAAGTAGTATGATTAAATGCTTGATGTATTTCATAGCTGTGTATGCGTTTTAGAATCTGTAACCTATCTGCAGGCCTGCCATGCCCCAGTTGAGATTGTCTTCCTGGTGTGTGCGGCACTGCTTGATCATGTACTGGGCATCCCACACAAAGCCGGCATAGAAGTGTGTGGTGATGTTCAGGCCGACGCCTAACAGGTAGCCTGCGCCGAATGATGCATCATCCGGGTTGCCTATATCGAATTTGACCAAATCCGGACCTGTGGGGGGGACGCCGGCGCCCCATTCATAGGTGACGCCGACAGCTCCGCCGACAGCCGCGTTGGCGTAGATGCTCATGTTGCCGAATAGCTCCGACGATGTGTATCGCAGGCCGAAGAGTATCTTGCCTGTGGGGACGGTCGTCACGTAGTCGATGGGAGCCTGTAAGCCGAAGCGGAATTCGACGGCCATGTGTGTGCTTGTGCGGATGCGCTGGCCGAAGTTGAAGTTGACCGAGGTGCCGCCGGCGTAGTGCGCCATCACGGTGCCGTTGTCGTTCGACAGGCCGATGCGTGGAGTCGAGCCTGTGGTGCCGCCTATGCCGGCTTCGATGAAGAAGCCGGTGCGGTTGGCGTTCTGTGCCGATACTCCGAGCACGGCGATAAGGCACAGAAGAGCAAGAATTACTTTTTTCATCAGAAGAAGTATGTTGTAGTTTTTTTCGTGTAGTCACTTATGCCTTGTCACTCGGCCAGCTTCCAGCTGTCCCACTCTGCCGAAGCGGCGTTCGACACGAGCACTGTGGGTGTCTGGTCCTTGCGGTTGACGATTGTGGAGTGGCGGGGCACGTTTGTGTTAAGGTATTCTTTGAGGTCCATCAGCGAGATGTTGCCTTCGGTCTCCTGGAGTCGCTTGAGCAGGAAGTATGTGAACATGCCGTGGCCCTTCTCGTTGTAGGGCATTGCTGTCTGCTCGCCGCTGGTGGCGCTGAAGACAGCCACTTTGCCGCTGAGGCCCGCTTTCTTGGGCACACGGGCGATGCCGCGGGCAGCGACTACCATCGAGCCGTCGCGTGTGGCGCCGCTGAAGCATGCGTCGAGGAAGACTGTCGCCGACTTGAGCTTCATGCGGCCGAGATCCTGGTAGATAGATGCCAGAGGCACGCATACGTCCTTGTTGACGCGTGCTGCGTCGACGGGAATCAGATAGGGGTCGAGTGTGGCGTCGTCGGGCGCGCCGTGGCCTGCATAGTAGAATATCACCTTCATTTCCTCGCCCACAACGTCGTTGATGAGGCGGAGGTCGCTGAAGGCTGCGCGCATCGAGCCGTAGGTGGCGTCATTGAACTGGAGGATGTTCTTCTCGGGGATGCCGAGTGTGCGCTTGCAGTAGAGGGCGAAGGTGTTGCCGTCGTTGAGGGCGAAGGGCACGTTGGAGAGCTTGCCGTAGTTCTCGTTGGCGATGATGACGGCGAAGGTGTTGGAGTTGTTCTTGCCCGAGTAGGGGATGTTGACGTCGACGTCGGAGGGCTCGACCTGCGCTTTGGCGGCTGTCGGCTGCTGCTGCTGAGCTGCTGCGCCCGAAGCGTTGCCGAACTTGGCGGCTATCTCCTCTTTCTTGTCCCAGTGCTTCTTGACAGCGGCGCGGTTGAGGCCGTAGTCCATGAAGGTGCGGGTGGTGATGTAGGAGGGGAGGTCGGCGAGCTCGCCGAGAATCTTACAGCCCTTGAAGGCGTCCTTGCCGACGGTCTCGGTAGACTGCGACAGGCGGGCGAAGGTCATGTTCTCGCATCCTGCGAAGGCTTCGTCGCCGATGGTCTTTATGCTCAGGGGCAGGTTGATCTCGATGAAGGCCTTGCAGTCCATGAAGGCGCGCTTGCCGATCGACACGGTGCCGAAGGGGATTGTAATCTCGGAGAGGTTGACGCAGTTGAGGAACGAGTTATCGCCCACCGACGCGAGCGATGACGGCAGCTCGACCGTGATGAGGTTCTCGCAGTCGCGACAGATGTTGTTGCCGATGGTCGTGATGCCTTCTTCGATGACGAGCTTCCGGACGAGGTCCTCGCGGAAGGGTCGGTCTTTGGAGAAGTTTTTCATGGGGCCGGTGCCGGAGATGGTCAGTACGCCGTCCTTAAGAATCCATTTGGCATTCTTGCCTGCGCGGCCTGAGGCTGCGAAGACAGCGGTGGCGCAGAGCGCCACAAGTAGTAGAATAGAAAGGAAACGTTTCATTATGATAGTGAATGGTTTGCGCAAGTTTGTATATAGACGTGCAAATATAGTGAAAAATTCATCAAAATTTATAAATATGATTGTGAAAAAACGTGGCGAAAAATGTTAACGGGCACAAAAAAAGCGTCCCGCGGCTGCGGGACGCTTTTATAGCGAGGATTTTGTCTATTATTTCGACAGTTTTTCCTTGAGAGCAGCGAGAGCCTCGAGGTCGCCGAGGGTTGTGCGCTCCAGGGGAGTTGTAGCAGCCGCAGCGGGAGCTTCTTCCTGCTTGCGGGGTGCGCTCTGGCGTTTGGGCTTGCGCTCAGCTGTCTTCTCGCTGCGAGCTTCGTCTTCGAAGATGCGGCTGTGCGAGAGGATGATGCGCTTGCTGTCCTTGTTGAATTCGATAACCTTGAAGTTGAGCTTTTCGTCAACCTTGGCCTGGCTGCCGTCTTCCTTCGCGAGGTGCTTGGGAGTGGCGAAGCCTTCAACGCCGTAGGGGAGGGCAACTACAGCACCCTTGTCGAGCATTTCGACGATAGTGCCTTCGTGTACAGAGC